>CAXTFF010000232.1:0-3610 GCA_964243325.1 uncultured Sphingomonas sp. | reverse complement strand
CGGTACAGCCGGTCGACCGCGGCGTCGAGCGTCCCGTGGGCTCGGCGCAGCCCGCCGGGCATGGTGTCGGGGTCGTACAGGTCGGCCAAGCTGGCGGTGGGATGCCGCGCGCGCTCGTCGAGCACGCCTTGCGCCAACGCCTCGACCCGCGCGCGCCGGGCGGCAGTCGCCTCGGGCCAGGGGAAGGTGTTGTAGACGAGCCCGATCGAGTAGCGGTAGCGGCTTTCGAGCCGCCCGCCGATATGGCGCACCCAGGTCATGTGCATGGCGCTGGTCAAGACCCCGAAATCGAACAGCGTGGCATCGGGCATGAATAGGCAGCTATCGTGCGCCACGACCTCCGGTCCGAGAAAGCCGAACGGGATGATCTCCCTGCGTTCCGACGAATGCCGCGGGATCAGCACATATGGTGACTCGGTATGGCGGACCTCGCCGAAGAGACCTGGATAAGACGCCAACTCCCGGGTCCGCTTTCGCAGGCTGGCGGCCCTGTAATCGCGATTTTCCCGCAGGCGCTCGACCAGCGGCGGGATCGCTCGAACTAACGCCGGGTCGGCATCCACAAGCCAGTAGCAATAGCGGAAATCACCATCGATATAGTCCTTGGCTCCTGCGAGTTGCCTGATGAGCGGTTCGGCTTCAGGATACTCGGCGAGAAGGTCGCGGCGCTCGGCCGCGGATAATATCAGATTGCCGTCGTCGTTCGGCATGCTGCCGAAGGTGACGTCGGGCCGCTTGGAGATCTCGTTGGTGGTCTCCCGCACCACCAGATGCCGGTTCGCCACGCCGCGCGCGTCGAACAGATACGCGCTCAGCGCCCCGTGCCGCGTCTCCACGGGCTCGCCGCGTATGTCGGGATAGCTGAACAGCCGCTTCTCCGCGGGCTCGGCATCGCGGTGCGCCAGCCCCACGATCACCACATGCACATGCGCCTTGCCGCGCGCCTCGCTGTCCCACCGGAACGTCCGGTGCGCGAAGGTGATTTCCAGCCCGTACCGATCGAACAGGATCGGCCATAACTGCGCCACCTGCTCGCCTTGCGTGATCGAATTGGTCGCCACGAACCCGATCCGGATGCGGCGGTTTCCCGGCTCGCCGGTCCTCCCATCCTCCGTCGCCCCGGGCTTGACCCGGGATCCCGCTTCTTCCGACCCTCCGGGAGCGGCCGCGGCCGGACCGCCGCGCGCCCCGTCCCCGCGCACATACGCCCCCGCCTTGATGAACCACGCGGCCACATAATCCAGCGTGCCCCCGCTCCCGCCCAGCCGCGCCAGCCCGCGCACCTGCGCGCGCTGGTGCGCCGTCTGGAACTTGGCTCCCACGAACGGCGGGTTGCCCAGGATCACAGTGCACCGCGCCGCCGGCAGCACGTCGTTCCAGTCCACCTCCAGCGCGTCGCCGCGCAGGATCGTTGCGCTCACCCTGAGCGGGATGCGCGGCGCGGTCGTGCCGAACGCGTCGTCGAATTGCCGGTTGGCCAGATGGTCGGCCATCCACAGCGCGACCTTGGCGATCTCGGCCGGGAAATCCTCATATTCGATGCCGAAGAACTGGTCGACATTGACCTGGCTCATCATCGCCGCGTCGAAACCCGACAGCACGACTTCTCCGGCATACAGCTCTTGCAGGACCTCAAGCTCCAATCGCCTGAGTTCCCGGTAGGCGACGACCAGGAAATTGCCGCAACCGCACGCCGGATCGAGGAACGTCATGCGTCGCAACCGCCGCTGGAGCTCCAGCAACCGCGCGCGGTTGGCCGCCCTGGGCGCATTGGCCGCCCGGCCCGTCATGTTGGTGGTGAAATCGCGTAAGCGCCCGAACTCCGCCTCCAGCTCGTCCAGGAACAGCGGCCCGATCACCTTTAATATGTTCGCCTCGGACGTGTAATGCGCGCCCTTGGCGCGGCGCTCGCCCGGCTCCATCACCGATTGGAACAGCGACCCGAAGATGGCGGGGCTGACCTTGCCCCAGTCGAACCGCGCGCAATCGAGCAGCATTCCCCGCATCGCCGCCGTGAATTGCGGCACCCGGATCGCGCCTGCGAACAGCGCCCCGTTGACGTAGGGGAACGCGCGCAGCTCCGCGCTCAGGCTCCCCTGCCGGTTGGGCCCGTCGGTGTCGAGCACGTCGAACAGCTCGATCAGCGTCGCGCCGACGTCGCTCCCGTCCGCTCGCGTGTCGTTGTCGATCAGCTGCAGGAATATGTCGCGCGGCTCGGAGATGCCCGTGCGGTCGGCGAACAGGCAGAACAGCAACCGGACCATCAACCGCTCCAGGTCGTGCCCCCGGTATCCGTCCCCCTCCAGCGCGTCGTGCAGCCGCCCCAGCAGCTCGGCCGCCTTGATGTTGACCGCGGCCTGCGTCCCGAACGTCCGCCGCCGCCCCAGCACGAACGCGAACAGCTCCACATGGCGCGGCAGCTCGGCCAGCGTGAAGCGGTGGACCTCGCGCGTGTCCAGGTCGTGGAGACGCCAGCGCTGGAAGTCGCAGGTCAGGATGTACCGGGGCTGCTCGGCTTCGGGCAGCCAGTCGAAATAATCGAGCGCCTGCGCGTCGGCCTTGTACAGATCGCGCCCGGCGCTCTTCTGCTCGACGATCAGCGTGCCCGGCCAGAACAGGTCGATGAACCCGCGCCGGTTCCCGTCCAACGCGTCCACCCGCTTCTCATACGCCGCCACCTGGCGGCGCTTCATCCCGAATATCTGGAAGAAATCGTTATAGAAGCTCTGCGTCTCGCCCTTCTCGTACCCGGGGTCGCGCCAGTCCTGCGCGAAGGCCGCGGCCTGGCGCCTGATTTCGTCTCAACCCCTGCGCATCGGCGACCGTACTCCTCTGTGGGGAGACCCTAGCGGGGCGGCGGAACGGCGAAAGGGGTTAGGGCGGCCTTCTCATTCCTCCCCGGCACGGGGAGGGGGACCGTTCGCGTCCTTCACGCGAACGGTGGAGGGGGCGGCGCGGCGTGACCGCAGCCGTCCCCGCATCTTCATTCCTCCCCGGCACGGGTAGGGGGACCGTTCGCGTCCTTCACGCGAATGGTGGAGGGGGCGGCGCGGCGTGACCGCAGCCGTCCCCGCATCGACCCGCCCCGTCCCGCCACCCCGGACTCGATCCGGGGGTCCGACCCCGAGCGGGCTGCGTCGCGGCGAAGCCGCGCCGTGCGTCGGTCGCGCTCGGCGCGACGGCCGGTGGGTGGAAGTAACACAAGAAAAGGCCCCGGCGTGTCGCCGGGGCCTCGTCGGACGGGTTCGGCTCGCGCCGACCCGCCGGCCGGGCTTGCGCCGTCTCGCGCGTGGCTCTTGCCACGCGCGTGCGGCTCAGCCCATGATCTCCTGTTCCAGCTTCTTGGCCATCTCCTCGATGTTCTCGGGCGGCCATCCGGGGATCTCCATCCCCAGGCGCAGCCCCATCGACGACAGCACCTCCTTGATCTCGTTCAAGGACTTGCGCCCGAAGTTCGGCGTCCGCAGCATCTCCGCCTCGGTCTTGCCCACCAGGTCGCCGATATAGATGATGTTGTCGTTCTTCAGGCAGTTGGCCGACCTGACCGACAGCTCCAGCTCGTCGACCTTCTTGAGCAGGTAGCGGTTGATCTGCTGCGTGTCGCCGACCG
>CAXTFF010000231.1:0-3614 GCA_964243325.1 uncultured Sphingomonas sp. | reverse complement strand
GGGTTGTTCTTGGTGCGCCGGGCGAGGATCTGGATGGTGCGGCGGATCTCCTCGTCGCGGCCGATCACGGGGTCGAGCTTGCCGTCGCGCGCGGCCTGGGTGAGGTCGCGGGCGAACTTCTTGAGCGCGTCGTAGCGGTCCTCGGCGCCCGCCGTGTCGGCGGTGCGGCCCTGGCGCAGTTGGTTGATGGCGGCGTTCAGGCCGTCCGCCTTCACGCCAGCCTGCGCGAGCGCCTTGCCGGCGGCGGTGCCGGTCGACAGCGCGAGCGCAAGCAGCATCCGCTCGACCGTGACGAAGCTGTCGCCCGCTTTCTGCGCGATCTGCTCGGCGGTGTCGAGCACGCGCACCGCGTCGTTGTCGAGCCCGGGCGTTTGCTGCGCCCCACCGCCGCTTACGGCGGGCACTCGGGCGAGCAAGGCATCGGTTTCCGCGACCGCGCGCCGGGCGTCGCCGCCCGCCGCGCCGATCAGCCCGGCGGCCATGCCCTGCTCGTCCTCGAGCAGCGCCTTCAGGACGTGCTCGGGCGCGATGCGCTGGTGGTTCATGCGGATCGCGACGGTCTGCGCCGATTGCAGGAAGCCCTTGGCGCGGTCGGTGAATTTTTCGAGGTTCATGGATGGTCCTGTCGTCCGTGGGACGTCGGTGGAGTGTTGTATTCGGGCAACATAAGGTGTCGGCGAACATGAACAAGTTGAGGGAAGTTGAGGCGTGAACGCGTGTTCGCGTTCGCCGTCGAACCACCCGTCGTCCCAGCGTAGGCTGGGATCGCTCCCGGCGAGTGCGCGTATGAACGACGAGACGCCAGCCTACGCTGGGGTAATTGGGGAGGGCCGGAACCACGGAAGCAGCGGAGCAACGAGATGGCGGACACGTCATCCGCTTCTGGTACGCCTATCCCGATCGTGTAGGACAGTTCGTAAAAGCGCGGGAGGGCGCGGATGCGAAGGGTCGGAAGGGTCGCGTCCGGGCTGCTGCTCGTCCTGGGCCTCGCGCTGCTCGGGCTCGCCGTCTGGGAGCCGCTGCTCGCCGAGCGGATGGCTCCGCCGCCCGCGCGCACCTACGACACGGTGATCGCGCGCGACCGGTTCGGGGTGCCGCACGTGTTCGGGCGGACGGACGCCGACGTCGCGCACGGGGTCGGCTACGCCCACGCCGAGGACGATTTCGCGACGCTGCAGGAGGTGCTGGCGATGACGCGCGGGCGGCTGGGGGCGATCACGGGGGCCGACGGCGCGAAGACGGATTACGTCGTCCACCTGCTCGGCGCGCGCGCGACGGTCAGGCGCGATTACGGCAAGCAGCCCGCCGACGTGCGCGCGCTGCTCGACGGGTACGCGGCCGGGCTGAACCGCTACGCCGCGCGGCATCCGGGCGAAGTGCGGTTGCGCAAACTGTTCCCCTTGAACGGGGAGGACGTGGCGACCGGGTTCGTGGTGCGCTCGCCCTTCTTCTTCGGGCTGGACGGCGTGCTCGGCGCGCTGGCGGGAACCGACCCGCTGCCGCCCGAGCGCGCGGGTTCGGAGAGGGTCGGGGGCGACGCGCCGTCGACCACGCCGGTCGGGCCGACGGCCACCGAGAACGGCTCCAACGCCTTCGCCATAGCGCCCAAGCGGTCGACCGACGGGTGGACGCGGCTGGTGTCGAACGCGCACCAGCCCTGGCGCGGGGGCGTCGCCTGGTACGAGCTGGTGGTGCATTCGGGGCAGGGCTGGAACTTCGCGGGGGCGACCTTTCCGGGCGCGCCGTACCCGCTGCTGGGGCATAACGAGGCGCTGGGGTGGACCAACACCGTCAACCGGCCGGACCTGATCGACCTGTACCGGCTGCGGACGGAGGGCGACCGCTACCGCTATGACGGGCGGATGCGTCCGCTTGAGAAGCGGCGCGTGTGGTTGCCGGTCAAGTTGTGGGGGCCTTTCGTGCTGCCCGTCCCGCGTACCGTGTGGCGCGCGGTGCAGGGGCCGGTGATGCGGGGCGCGCGCGGCGACTTCGCGATCCGCTATGCGGGCGCGGACCGGATGGGGATGGTGGAGCAGTATTACCGGCTGACGCGCGCGCGCGATTGGGGCGAATGGGAGCGCGCGATGGCGACGCAGGGCGTGCCCGCGACCAACTTCATCTACGCCGACCGGATGGGGCGGATCGCGTATCTGTACAACGCGGCGTTCCCGAAGCGGCGGCCGGGGTACGATTACGGCGGCGTGCTGCCGGGCGACACTGCCCAAGCCTTCACGCCCGGCACGGCGCCGTGGGCGATGGTCCCCAAGAACGTCGATCCGGCGTCGGGCTTCCTTCAGAACGCCAACAACTCGCCCTACCTCGCGGCAGGCGCGGGGTCGGAGCTGCCGCCGCAACCGCCGCTGCTGGGCGTCGAGACCGACACCACCAATCGGGGCACGCGCGCGGTCGAGTTGCTGGAAGCGGACCGGGCGATCAGCCAGGCCGATCTGGAGCGGATCAAGTACGATACGGGCATAGCGTCGAACGGCTGGGCCGCGCGCTGGTTCGCGGGCGTCATGGCCGCGCCGGGGAACGGCGCGGCCAAGGCGGTTCTGGCCAAGTGGGACCGCAACTTCGACGGGCGCGGGCCCGCCGACGCGCTGGCGGTGCTGGTGATGCGGAAAGGGAACGCCTGGCACTATCGCCGGCTGGCGCGGACCGACCCGGGCGCGGCGCTGCGCGATTCGGCGGCGCATCTGGTGAAGCATTTCGGCAGGCTCGACCCGCCGCTGGGCGATCTCCTCCGGCTGCGGCAGGGCGCGGTCGACCTGCCGCTCGACGGCGGCCCCGACGTGCTGCGCGCGGCGGCCTTGTGGGACGAGGCCCCGGACGGGCGGCTCGCGGTCCGGCACGGCGACAGCTTCGTGATGTTCATGGCGTGGGACCGCGCGGGGCGGGTGCGCTCGCGCTCGGTCCAGCCCTTCGGTTCGGCGACGACGCGGCCGGGGTCGCGGCATCATGCGGACCAGGCGGCCTTGTTCGTGCGCCACCGGACCAAGCCGGTGTTGTTCGAGCCGCGGCTGCTGCGGGGCAATGTGGAGCGGGTGTACCGGCCCTGACGGGGAGAGGCCGTTGCGCTCCGCCGGTCGGCCCGTATATCCCGTCGCGACCATCCCGAGAGGCCGAGAATCCATGAAGCCGAAGACCTTGGCGCTGACCGGCGCGGCGCTGACCGCGATCGTCTCGCCCGCCGCCGCGCAGACCGCGCCCGCCGCCGCCGCCGCCGCGCCGGTGTCGCAGCTCGTGCGCTCGGTCGACATCGCGTACCAGCAGTTCACGCTGTCCAACGGCCTCCGGGTGATCGTCCATACCGATCGCAAGGCGCCCGTCGTCGCGGTGTCGGTATGGTACGATGTCGGCTCCAAGCACGAGCCGCTCGGCAAGACGGGCTTCGCGCACCTGTTCGAGCATCTGATGTTCAACGGGTCGGAGAACGCGCCGGGCGAGTTCTTCGAGCCGCTGACGACCGTCGGCGCGACCGATTACAACGGCACCACCAGCTACGACCGCACCAATTACTTCGAAACGGTGCCGACCGCCGCGCTCGACCGCGCGCTGTTCCTCGAATCCGACCGGATGGGCTATCTGCTCGGCGCGATCACGCAAGCCAAGCT
>CAXTFF010000230.1:0-3616 GCA_964243325.1 uncultured Sphingomonas sp. | reverse complement strand
AGGGGCGCATGGTGCTGCACGCGCAGCCCGCGCTCTATACGCTCGACGGGCTCACCGGCGTCAAGAAGCCGCTGGGGCTCCATGCCGACCGGCTGGGCGTCCACATCCACGTCGTCGCGGCGGACGGGTCGCCGGTCAGGAACCTCGACCTGTGCGTCCGGTCGGCGCATCTGGAGGTGCGGTCGATCATCGCCTCGCCGGTCGCGACCGGGCTCGCCTGCCTGTCGGACGAGGAGCGCGAGCTGGGCGTGGCGCTGGTCGAGATGGGGGCGGGGATCACCAACGTGTCGCTGTTCGCGGGCGGGATGCTGGTGGGACTGACCTCCATCCCGTTCGGCGCGGCGGACGTGACGGACGACATCGCATCGGCGTTCGGCACGCGGCGGCAGCAGGCCGAGCGGATGAAGTGCTTCCACGGCTCGGCGAACACGTCCCCGCGCGACAATCACGACATGATCCCCGTGCTGCCGATCTCGGCCGAGGACGGGGCCGGCGACGCGGTCCAGATCACCAAGGCGCAGCTGAACGGCGTGATCCGGCAGCGGCTGGAGCATCTGATGGGCGAGATCGGCCGCGCGCTGAAGGACCTGAAGTTCGAGGGACCGGTCGGGCGCCAGGTGGTTCTGACGGGCGGCGGGGCGGAGTTGAAGGGCGTGGCGGACTACGCGCAGGCGGCGCTGGGACGGTCGGTCCGGATCGGGCGGCCGCGCGGGTTGACCGGGTTGCCCGACGCGCATGGCGGGCCGGCCTTCGCCACCTTGGCCGGCCTCGCCTTCTACGCCGCGTCCGATCCGATCGACCTGCGCGCGATGGCTCCGCAGGCGCAGACGGTGCACCGGCCGGGCGGGTTCCAGCTGGTTCGCAAGCTGATCCAGGCGGCGCGGGCGAATTACTGATCGCGCACAAGTTTCAACTGGCGGCGCGCGGGTCGTTGGTGCATTCACGGTTAATGCGCGGAAGCCGCGGGATCAGCGGCTTCGGGGGTAGGGCGGAGAGTACCAAATGCCGATCGAGTTCATGGACACCAACGACGTCGACGAGCTGACCCCGCGCATCGCGGTGATCGGCGTGGGCGGGGCGGGCGGCAACGCGATCGCCAACATGATGCGCGCCGACGTCCAAGGCGTCGACTTCCTGGTGGCCAACACCGACAGCCAGGCCTTGAAGCAGTCGACCGCGCCGCAGCGCATCCAGCTGGGCGCCAAGATCACCCAGGGACTGGGCGCGGGATCGCGGCCGGAGATCGGGCGCGCGGCGGCCGAGGAGACGATCGACCAGCTGTCCAAGCTGCTCGAGGGCAGCCACATGTGCTTCATCGCGGCGGGCATGGGCGGCGGCACCGGCACGGGCGCGGCCCCCGTCATCGCCAAGGCGGCGCGCGACATGGGCATCCTGACGGTGGGCGTCGTCACCAAGCCGTTCGCGTTCGAGGGCAAGCGCCGCGCCAAGAGCGCGGAAGCCGGCATCGAGGAGCTGCAGAAGTACGTCGATACGCTGATCGTCATCCCCAACCAGAACCTGTTCCTGATCGCCAACGCCAACACGACCTTCAAGGAAGCGTTCGAGATGGCCGACGAGGTGCTGCAGCAGGGCGTGCGCGGCATCACCGACCTGATGGTCATGCCCGGCCTCATCAACCTGGATTTCGCCGACGTGCGGTCGGTGATGCAGGAGATGGGCAAGGCGATGATGGGCACCGGCGAGGCGGCGGGCGACAACCGCGCGCTGGAGGCCGCGCAAAAGGCGATCGCCAACCCGCTGCTGGACGGCGTGTCGATGCAGGGGGCCAAGGGCGTCATCATCTCCATCACCGGCGGCGACGACATGCGCCTGCTGGAGGTGGACGAGGCGGCGAACCACATCCGCGACCTGGTCGATCCGGACGCCAACATCATCTGGGGTTCGGCGTTCAACCAGGATCTGGAAGGCCGCATCCGCGTGTCGGTCGTGGCGACGGGCATCGAGGCGGAGGCGCAGGTCGCCGCCCAGCCCGAGGCGACGCGCTCCTTCGGCTTCGGCCTGGCGCGCAAGGGCGACGAGCCGCAGTCCTTCCGTCCGGCGGCCGCTGCGACGCCTGCTCCCGTTCCCGCGCCGACGCCCGCACCCGTGATCGCCAGGGTCGCGCCCGCGCCGGTCAAGGAGGAGCCGCTGGAACTCGCGACCGCCCAGGCGCAGGCCGCCGACGCGCTGCCCGAAACGGCGGACGCCGCCAATGAAGAGCTGGTGCTCGGCGCGGAGACGATCGTACCGCAAAGGCCCGGCGAGCAGGCCGACGGTTATGCGGGCCAAGCCGTGCCCGCGCCGCCGATCGCGCCGACCGGCGGGGCCGCGGACGACGCGGCCGCGCGCCGTCGCTGGCTCGCGCCCGGCGCGGACGTCCAGGCGGCGGGCGAGCCCGCCCCGGCGGTACCGCGCGTCAAGATGGGTGGAACGTTGTTCGAGCGGATGTCCAACGCCGCGCGCGGCGTCCAGCGCGACGATCAAGCGCCCGAGGACAAGGACGCGCTCGACATCCCGCGCTTTCTGCATCGCCAGAATAATCAGTAGGCCGGGGACGGGACCGGGCACGGTGCCGCCGCGCCGGTTCGCCGCGCGGCCGGCCCGATCCGGCGCGTATCCGACCGTTCGTCATCGCCGGTTCAGGCGGACCCTGGTCTGAACGGCTGACCGATGCGGACTTCATTCATCGTCGCCCTGGCGCTCCCGACCGCGCTCGCCGAACCTGCCGCCGCGCAGTACCGGCCCGCGGTTCCGGTCGTACAACCCCAGACGACCGCCGATCAGCTGTCCGCGGTCATGCGCCGCGTCGCGGTCGCGCCCACCGACATCTACGCGCTGTTGTCGGCGGGCGAGCTGTCGATCAAGCTCGACGACATGAGCGCCGCCGCCGCGTTCTTCGCGCGCGTGGAGAAGATCGACCCGCGCAACGGCCGCGCCAAGGCGGGCATGGCCGCGATCCTGGTGCGCGCCGAGCGGCCGGGCGAGGCGCGTCGCTATTTCCAGCAGGCGGAAGGATTGGGGCACCCGGTCGGCCGCTTCGCGTCGGATCGCGGGCTCGCGTTCGATCTGCTCGGCGAGCAGGAGCGGGCGCAGCGTGATTACCGGCTCGCGCTCAGGGCGACCGCCGATGACGAGACGATCCGCCGTTACGCGCTGTCGCTGGGCATTTCCGGCCGTCAGGCGCTCGCGCTCGAACAGCTGGAGCCGCTGACCAGACGGCAGGACCGCGCGGCGTGGCGGGTGCGCGCGTTCGTGTTGGCGATGAACGGCGACGTCGCGGGCGCATCGACGATCGCGGTGACGATGATGCCGCGCGGCATGGCGGGCGGGCTGCAACCCTTTTTCGAGCGGCTGCCATCGCTGTCCGCCGCGGACCGCGCGTTCGCGGTCCATTTCGGCGAGGTCCGGCCGACCCCCGCGCGGTTGGCGGACGCGCGGCTGAAGCCGGGGCTGACCCCGCTCGGCCCCGACCCGTTCCCGCCGGTACGGGTCGCCGTGGCGCGTCCCGCGACGCCGCCGGTGGCACTCGCTTCCCGCGGCGAGCGTCAGCGCGGGCGGGTCCGTGACGAGCGCCGCGCCGCGGTGCCCGCTCTGTCGCGCGCGGTCGCCTCGGCCG
>CAXTFF010000229.1:0-3644 GCA_964243325.1 uncultured Sphingomonas sp. | reverse complement strand
CATCCGGACGGCTGGCGCCTGGGCGTCGCCTGGTCGGTCCAGGAGGTCCCGTGCGTACCCGTCGACCCCTGGGATGTCTCCCTGCACGCGGTCGCGACCGAGAAGGAATGGATCACGCCATGACGCCGACCCTGCGCAAGCCCCTGGGCGCGCTCGCGATCATCGGGCTCATCGTCGTCTGGGCGGTGATCGTCGGCAGCCTGTCGGGGATCGTCGGCGGCTGGCACTGGCTGGCTCAGCTCGCCTTCTACACGGTCGCCGGCGTGGTGTGGATCCTCCCGCTCAAGCCGTTGCTGCTATGGATGGAGGTGGGTCGCTGGCGATGAGTCCGCCGCGCCGCCCGGTCGCAGGGATGGCGCGAGTGACGGGGCTCGAACCCGCGACCTCCGGCGTGACAGGCCGGCGCTCTAACCAACTGAGCTACACCCGCTTGAAGCGAGGCGGCCGAATATGCGGGGGGGCCTTGGGTGTCAACGCCCGTTTGCGCCGCCGCTCCCATCCTGCTCGCCGTCCTCGCCCGCCCGCCGCTCGCGCCGTTGCCGCACCAGCGTACCGTGCTCGAACAGGAAACCCGCGATGTCCGGCTTGCCCGCCGCGCCCAGCACCGTCTGCAGGATGATGAGCAGCGGTACCGCCAGCAGCGCACCCGACGTGCCCCAGACCCAGCCCCAGAAGCTGAGCGACACCAGGATCAGCACCGGGCTGATCGTCAGCCGGTGCCCGACGACCAGCGGCGTGATCGCGTTCGCTTCCACCAGATGCAGCCCCACCATGATCGCGGGCGGCAGCAAGGCCAGCCAGATGTCGGTGAAGGTCATCAATCCGCCGATCGCGAGCAGCAACGCGGCGATCACCGGCCCGAAATAGGGCACGTAGTTGAGCAAGGCGACGATGCCGCCCCACATCAGCGGATACGGCATGCCGATCAGGTGGAGGGCGACGGCGACGATCAGTCCCAGCGCGATGTTGATGAAGGTGATCGTGCCGAGATAGGCGGACACGTCGTCCACCACGTCCTGGATCACCCGCGCGGTCGCCATCGCGCCGTTGAAGCTCGCCCGGTTGGTGATCGTCCGCCGCCGCATGCCCGTCCACCCCGACAGGAAGAAGAACACCACCAGGGTCGCGAAGAAGAACTGGATGATGACGGCGGGGGCCGAGGTCGCGGCGAGCTCCAGGATCGACCCCGGCGGCGCGACGGCGGCGGTCCGGGCTTGACGCACCGGCGTGGAGGCGATCTGGCGCAGCGTCCGGTTGGCGTACCGCTCCAGGTTGGAATAGATGTCGAGCAGCGGCTGGAGATTGGCCTGGATGCGGTCGATCCGCGTCGGCAGCAGCCGGAAGAAGTCGGTCGCGGGCACGATGATCGCCGCCAGCGCGACGTTGGCGGCGACGAGGAACAGCAGCACGCACAGCAGCGCGGCCAGCGACGACGGCACGCGCCGCCGCTCCAGCCATTCGAGCACGGGGACGAGGGCGACCGCGACGACCAGCGCGGCGGTGAGCGGCAGGAAGAACTCCGCTCCCGCCTTGAGCGCGAAGGGCAGCCCCAGCATCAGCCCGACCCCGGCCGTCAGCGTCAGCGCGGCGAGCAGCCGGTCGCGCCGCATGGCCACGCGCATCGCGTCCTCGGCGGTCATCCCCGCGGGAACGCCGAGCACGGAGTCGGCGGCGTCGTCCGTGATCGGCGATGGGGGCAGCTTAGGATCGCGGTCGGCCATGGTCCGAAGGCGTAGCGCGGTTTACGCCGCCGGGGTATCCCGGCTAATCTCGCCGTATGGGCGAATATCTGCTGGTCATCGACGAGGGCACCACCTCCACGCGCGCGATGCTGTTCCGGCCGACGGGCGAGTGCGTGGCGAGCGAGGCCGCGCCGCTGACGCAGTCCTACCCCCGTCCCGGCTGGGTCGAGCACGACGCCGCCGAGATATGGCGGCAATCGCTGCGCGTCGCGGGCGTGGTGGTGGCGCGGGCGGGCGGGCCGGAGCGGATCGCCGCGATCGGCGTCACCAACCAGCGCGAGACGACCGTGTTCTGGGATCGCCACACGGGCGAGCCGCTCGCGCCCGCGATCGTCTGGCAGGACCGCCGCACGGCCGACGCCTGCGCCGAGCTGAAAAGGGGCGGGTATGAAAGCGAGGTCCAGGCGAAGACCGGTCTGCTGATCGACCCGTACTTCCCGGCTTCCAAAATCGGATGGGCGTACAGCTTTTGGCCTCAGCTGGCCGAAGCCGGCGATCGGCTAGCGGTCGGCACGGTCGAGAGCTGGCTCGTCTGGCAGCTGACGGGCGGCCTTCATATCACCGACGCGACGAACGCCAGCCGTACCTCGCTCATGAGCCTTAAGTCTGGTGCCTGGGACGATCGACTGCTCGACCTGTTCGCCGTGCCCACGATGATCCTCCCCGAGATCGTCGACTGCGCGGGCCGCTTCGGCGAGACGCGCGCCTTCGGGCCGCCCATCCCGATCTGCGGGCTGGCGGGCGACCAGCAGGCCGCGTCGATCGGCCAGGCCTGCCTCCAACCCGGCGAGACCAAGGCGACGTTCGGCACGGGCGCGTTCATCCTGACGCACACGGGCCGCCCCCTCGCCTCCGACCACCGGCTCCTGTCCACCGTCGCGTGGCAGCTCGGGGGCGAACGCGCCTATGCGCTCGAGGGATCGGTGTTCGTCGCCGGGAGCCTGGTCCAGTGGCTCCGCGACGCGATCGGGCTGATCGGCGCCGCCGCGGAGACGGAGGCGCTCGCGCGGAGCGTCCCGGACAATGCCGGCGTGTATCTCGTCCCCGCGCTGTCGGGCCTGGGGGCACCCTGGTGGCGGCCCGACGCGCGCGGGTCGCTATCGGGCCTGAGCTTCTCCTCCACCCGCGCGCACGTGGCGCGCGCGGCGCTGGAGGCGCAGGGATACCAGGCGCACGACCTGAAGACCGCCTTTGCGGAGGACGGTCAGGACTGGACGAGCTTGCGGATCGACGGCGGCATGGTCGCCAACGACTGGCTGGCGCAGGATCTGGCCGACATGCTCGCCCTACCCGTCGAGCGTCCGCACTTCGTCGAGACCACCGCGCTAGGCGCGGCGATGCTGGCCGGGATCGGCGTCGGCCTGTTCGCAACGCTGGAGGAAGCGGCGACCATGCGCGGGGATGTGAAGCGGTTCGAGCCCGCGATCGGCGCGGACGAACGCCAAGCGCGACTGGCGGGCTGGCGACACGCGGTGGAGGGCGTGCTCCGGACCTGACCATCATCGTCGATCGACGCCGTCGATTCGAGGTCGGAAAGTGCGACGAACGGAATACGATCTAAGCGTTCCGCGGATGGTCGAGATTTCAGGGGAGGCGCACGCAAAGCCATCGGTCGTCCCCGATAAGGTGGATCGGACACGCACGCAGCCAACACCGTCTTCCGCTCCACGCCCGACATCGGTGCGAACGGCGCAGGGTCCCGCCGGCGGAGCGCGACGACGCCGCTCGATCGGCTGATGGCGCGTCCCGGCGCGCTCGACCGCTTCGCCGACCGGCCCACCCACGCCGTGCGCGCGGGCGACACGCTGTCCGACTTCGCGCGGCGCTACGGGACGAGCTGGCAGACGCTGGCGCGCGTCAACGGCGCCACCGATCCGGACCGCATCATGCAGGGGCGGGTCC
>CAXTFF010000228.1:1496-3650 GCA_964243325.1 uncultured Sphingomonas sp. | reverse complement strand
CGACGCCCTCGCGCGTGATGTCGATCGAGGTCGCGCCGCCCATGTTGATCGACAGGCCCGGCAGGCGCGCGCGGAGGTCCGCCTGGATCACGCGGCGCTTGGCGAAGTCGGGGTCCCAATGCTCCTTCTCCTCCAGCGGCGCCTGCTGGCCGAGCGCGGAGAAGGTGACCTGGCTGCCGCGGTCCTCCACCTGCTCGCCCCAGGTCCGCTCGGGCTTGAAGCCGGTGGCGGCGAGCGAGGCGGCGAAGGCGTCGACGATCCCCCGCCGCTCCTCGTCGGAGAACAGCTCGGCGAAGACGGGGCCCCAGTCGTCGGTGTAGGTGTAGAGCTTGGTCCCCGTGGTCGGCATCAGCCACATGCGGCTCCGGTCCGCGCGCTCGGGAAGCCGCGACGCCACCTGCTTCTGGAACTGCGGCCAGTCCCCGCCCGAGATCACCGCGACGTGCGCCACGCCCAGCAGGTCGGCCAGCGCCTCGCCCATGTCGTCCAGGAGCGGCTGCTTGGACAGGGCGAGCGTTCCGTCGAGGTCGAAGGCGACAAGCTGCTTCATGGGGGGCATACTCCGTGGTGCGTCCCTTGCGGCCGTAGCGGCTCGCCCGGCCCGGGTGAAGGCCGCGCGATCGGGGCTTGAGCGCGGAGCCGAACCCGGCCACTCATCGCCCCATGCCCATGCTTCTCCTCGCCGCCGTCGCAGCGGCCGCCCAGCCTTCCCCCGCCCGCCTGCGCGCCGACGTGGGGGCGATGGTCGGCTTCGGCACGCGCCATACGCTGTCGACCACGACCGATGCCGCGCGCGGCATCGGCGCGGCGCGGAACTGGGCGCAGAGCCGCTTCGAGGCGATATCGCGCGATTGCGGCGGCTGCGTCGCCGTGGAGCGCATCGCGCGCGGCTTCACCGGCCCGCGCGCGCCCGGCGGCGTGGTCGTCGAGAACGTGCTCGGCATCCAGCGCGGGCGCGACCCGAACCGCTTCGTCATCATCGGCGCGCATATCGACAGCCGCGTGACCGGCGAGATGGATTCCACCACCGACGCGCCCGGCGCGAACGACAACGCCTCGGGCGTGGCGCTGGTGCTGGAGGCGGCGCGCGCTCTGTCCAAGCGGCGGTTCGACGCGACGATCGTCTATGCCGTCTTTTCCGGCGAGGAACAGGGCCTGTGGGGCGCGACGCTGCTGGCCGAGACGGCGCGCGCGCGCGGCTGGCGCGTGTCGGCGATGCTCAACAACGACATCGTCGGCAACTCGGTCGGCCAGGGCGGCGTGCGCGAGGCGGGGCGCGTCCGCGTCTTTTCCGAAGGCATCCGCGCGTCCGAGGAGCTGGTCGACCAGCTTCGCCGCCGCGGCGACGGCGGCGAGGACGACGGCCCCAGCCGCGCGCTCGCCAAGCTGATCGACGGCGAGGCGGCGACCCTGCGCGGCGGGCTCGACGTGTTCGTCGACCGCCGCCCCGACCGCTTCGGCCGCGGCGGCGACCACGAGCCGTTCCTCCGGCTGGGCTACCCGGCGGTCCGCTTCACCGTCGCCAACGAGAACTGGGACCGCCAGCACCAGGACCTGCGCACCGTGGACGGCGTCGAGTACGGCGACACGGTCGCGGGCATGGATTTCGCCTATCTGGCCAAGGTCACCGCGATCAACATCGCCGCCGCCGCGCGCCTCGCCTCCGCCCCGGCCGCGCCCGAGGGCGCATCGATGTCCGGCGCGATCAGCCGGGACACGACGGTCAAATGGAACCCGGTGCCGGGCGCCCGGCGCTACCGCGTACGCTGGCGGCGCACCGACCGGATGGACTGGACCGACATGCGCGAGGTGACCGGCGCGACCACGGCGGTGCTGACGGAGGTGCCCGTCGACGACCACCTGGTCGGCGTGTCGTCGGTCGCCGCGGACGGAGCCGAGAGCTTGGTCAGCTTCGCCGGCCGCGAAGCGCCGCCCCCGCCGCGGCGCTGACGCTCAACGCCGCCGCAGCTTAGAGCGGTAGGCGGGCCGTGCCGGGCGCGAGTAGGTCACGGCCGCGTCCTCATATTCGGTCGTGGTGGTCGTGGTCGTCACCGAGGGCTGCGTCTGCACGGTGACAGTGGTGACGCCCGGCCCGGCGCGGACGACGTGGCTGCCGCCCGCCGGCACCGTGACGGTGTAGTTCGACGAGCGGCC
>CAXTFF010000228.1:0-1486 GCA_964243325.1 uncultured Sphingomonas sp. | reverse complement strand
GACATAAGCGTCATACGCGTCGTCCCGCCCGTAATCGTTCGAGGCGTAGCCGTCGGACCGGTAGGCGGTGCCCCGGTCCATCCGATCGCCCGCATAGCCCGGCCGCTCGTCGAGCCGGTTCCAATCGACCCCGAACGCGGTGTCCCAGACCGTTCCGCGCGCATCGACCAGCACCGCGTCGTCGTAATAGCGGATCCAGCGCTGGCCGACCGGCGGCTCGCGCAGGCCGTAATCGCGCCAGTCGGTCACCTGGAAGCGCGTCGCGTTCCAATAGGTCGGCACCGCCACGCCGCGCACGGGCGGGCGGTAGGCCGCGTGGCCGCCGGGCGCGTTCGCCCCCGCCCACCAGCGCCCGTCCACATCGCTGCCCCACCGCGAATAGCCTTGCGCGGGCGGCGCGACGCGCATCGGCGAAGGCGCAGCGCGCGCGCCAGGCGTGGGGTAGCGGGCACCCGGGCCGTTCTGCGCGCCCGCCGCGCCCGCCAGCCCGACCAGGCCCAACCCGGCCATCAGAACGTACCGCATCGCTTCATCTCCCGTTCGCCCGGCGCAGGCTGTCGCCCGCATGACGACGCGAACGCTATCACGTTGCCCGCCGCTTCCGAAACCGGCGCGCCGGTCCCGAATCGGATCAGCCGATCCGCCCGGCGAGCATCGCCGCCAGCGCCTCGCACCCGCGCGCGTCTTCCGCGTCGAAGCGGCTAGGCTCCGGGCTGTCGAGATCGAGCACCCCGAACAGCGCCCGCCCGCGCAGGATCGGCACCACCAGCTCCGACCGGCTCGCCGCGTCGCAGGCGATGTGACCGGGAAACGCATGGACGTCGGCCACGACCTGGGTGGCGAGCGTGGCGGCGGCGGTCCCGCACACCCCATTGCCCACGGGAATGCGGATGCACGCCGCCTTGCCCTGGAACGGCCCGAGCACGAGCTCGCCCCCGACCAGCCGGTAGAAGCCCGCCCAGTTCAGGCCAGGCAGATACTCCCACAAGAGCGCGGCGGCGTTGGCCATGTTGGCGATCCCGTCGCGCTCCCCCGCGGTCAGCGCGTCCAGCGCGGCGTGGAGGTCGCGGTAGAGCTCGGCCTTGGTGCCGGCGGCGATGTCGAACTGGTACATGATCGAACTCCTCCCCTCCCTGGGATAGGGAGGGGCCGGGGGTGGGTGGACGGCGCGATCTCGGCGAGGATGGCCTGCAAGCTCTTGCACCAGAGAGGTCCGTGCCGTCCACCCACCCCCAACCCCTCCCTATCCAGGGAGGGGAGCTACTTCAGTCCGCATCCACCCGGCCGCGCCCCGCCTTGACCGCGCCGCGCCCCTTCTTGGCATCCACCCGCCGCGCCTTGGCCGCCCGGCTCGGCTTGGTCTTGACGCGGCGCGCCTCGCGCGCCTCCGCCTGGACCAGCAGCCCGGCCAGCCGCGCGCGCGCGTCCGCGCGGTTGGCCTCCTGCGTCCGGTGGCGCCTGGCGGTCAGCACCAGCACGCCCGCCG
>CAXTFF010000227.1:0-3699 GCA_964243325.1 uncultured Sphingomonas sp. | reverse complement strand
CTGGCTGGCTGGCTGGCTGGCTGGCTGGCTGGCTGGCTGGCTGGCTGGCTGGCTGATCGTAAGCGTAAGTCAACTCACCACAAGAACTAATGTATCGGGCCGCCTTGATGAACCAGGCGGTGACGTAATCCAGCGTTCCGCCGCTCCCCGCCAGCCCGGCGATCCGCCGCACCTGCGCGCGCTGCGCGTCCGACTGGTATTTGGCCCCGACGAAGGGCGGATTGCCGAACACGAACGAGCACTCGACCGCCGGCACCACTGCGTTCCAGTCCAGCTCCAGCGCGTCGCCGTGATGGATGCCCGGCGCGGTGACGAGCGGAATGCGTGTGTAGGGCTTGCCGAAATCCTCGCCAAGCCGGGTGTTGGCGATGTGGTCGGTCATCCACAGCGCCACCCGCGCGATCTGGCTGGGGAACTCGTCGATCTCGATCCCGTGGAAATGATCGACGTTCAACTTGGCGAAGGCCACGCCGCCGCGTTCGTACTCGACCTTGGTCCGGCCTTCCCGCAGGTACAGCTCCCGGATGACCTCGCGCTCCAGCTCGCGCAGCTCGCGGTAGGCGACGACCAGGAAATTGCCCGCCCCGCAGGCGGGATCGAGGAAGCGCAAGCCCGCCAGCCTGTCGTGGAACGCGACCAGCGCGCGTTCGCGGCTGGCCTTCAGCGCCTTCGCCCGCTCGAGCTCGGCGCGCAGGTCGTCAAGGAACAGCGGCCCGATCACCTTCTGGATCGCCTCCTCGGGCGTGTAGTGCGCGCCCTTCTTGCGGCGCGCGACCTTGTCGATCCCGGACTCGAACAGCGAGCCGAAGATGGCGGGCGAGACCTCGCCCCAGTTGAACATGCTGGCGTCGAGCAGCATGTCGCGCATCGCGTTGTCGAAGGTCGGCATGGCGATGCGCTCGCGGAACAGGTCGCCGTTGATGTAGGGGAACTCGGCCAGATCGGCGTCGAGCGTGCGCTGCCGCTTGTCGGGCGGCGTGTCGAGCACCTGGAACAGTTCGCCCAGCCAACGGCCCAGGTCGCGCCCGTCGGCGCCGGTGCGCTGTTCCAGGAAGACGAGGAACTGGTCCTTGCGCTGGAAGATGCCCGTGTCGTCGGCGAACAGGATGAACAGCAGCCGGACGAGCAGCCGTTCAAGGTCGTGGCCTTCGTACCCGTCGGCGGCGAGCGCTTCGTGAAGCCGCCCCATCAGCTTGGACGCGGCGACATTGACGGGCGACTGGTTGCGGAAGATGCGCGGCTGGACGCCCAGGATGAAGCCGAACGCCTCCACGTGGCGCTTCAGGTCGGCCAGCGGGAACTTCCATTCGAGCCGCGTCTCCAGATCGACGAGCTCGAAGCGCTGGAAGTCGCACACCATCATGTGACGTGGGCGCTGCGCCTCCGGCAGCCAGTCGTAGTAATCGAGCGCTTGGCTCATCGCGCGGGTCAGGTCGCGGCCCTGGCTCTTCTGCTCGACGATCAGCGTGCCGGGCCAGAACAAGTCGATGAAGCCGTTCGTGCGGCCGACATCGAGCGCCTTGACGCGCTGTTCGTAGACCGCGACCTGCTTACGGGGGACGCCGAACACCCGGAAGAACTCGTCGTAGAAGGTCTGGGTCTGCCCCTTCTCGTACCCCTTGCCCGCCCAGTCGGCGCTGAAGGCGGCGGCGTTCGCGCGGATTTCCGGCCAGCTCAGGCGCATGTCGTTCGATCTCCCCCTTTTGAGCGTTCAGGGCGCGACGTGTGTAGCGGCCGACGCCGGACAAGGAAGCGGAAGAACGGTGGAGGGCGAAACGGGGCGCTATCCGCCCCCTCCCCGCTTCTTCCGATCCCCCGCCCGCAGCCCCCCGAACAGCGCGCGCGCCGGATCGTGCGGGACCTTGGCCGGGTCGGCTTGGCTCCAACCCTCGACCTGGGACAGGTCCGGCAGCCCGACGATCTCGACGGGCAGCCACCGCGCCTGCCCCCTCGCCCCGCGGGCGGCCTCCGCGCGGCGGAAGGCTTCGCGGTCGCGCTCCAGCTTGGCCTCGTGCATCGCGGACAGGCGGACCTGGTGCGCGCCGGGCGTCTCGCCGCGGCGGCGCTTGATCGGGGTGGGCTCGGCCAGGAGGCGCGCCTCCTTCTGGTGGAGGTAGAGGAGCTGGAGCGCTTGGGGCACCGTCATGGGCGGGAGCGCGGGCGGGTCGTTGTGGGCCCAGGCGTCGCGGGGGGCGGCGCGCGCCAGGCCGGCCTCGAGGAGCGCCCGCTCGACGCGGTCGTAGCCCCTGGCGAGCGCGTCGCGCCATTGCCGGTCGAACTCGGGATCGCGGCGGCGGCGGACGTAGAAGCTGGCGGGCGAAAAGCCGGCCGCCTTGGCCGACAGGCGGATGTTGGCGGTGGCCGACAGGGCGAGCAGGAAGCGTTGCTCGACCGCCTCCGTGATGCCGCCGGGCGGCACGCGGCGGATCTGGCGGCGGCCCGAGGGCGTGCGGTGGGCGCGGGGCTCGTCGGCGAGCCGGGCGTGGACGAAGGCGAGCGCGGCGTCCCAGGCGGCGGCGAAGGCGGGGTGCTTGGCGCGGCGGCGGGTCAGCGCGGCGCGGTGGACGCCGATCGCGTCGGCGGCGGCGCGGGCGTTGCCCAGGCGGCGCAGTTCGCGGAGGAAGGCGGCGTTCTGCCGGAGTTGCGCGGGGGTGAGCGGGCGGGGCATTCCCGATATGTTCCGGGTGGAATCCAACATTGCAAGCCCAGGCCGGACGGCGGATCGCGCCAGCGAGCCCGACCGACGAAGACGTGGGCTTCGCCCATGTCCGCCGCCCTTGCCGACTGTAATCTATTCACAACGCGACAGGTTTTGACCTGGTCAGCACGACGCCCACACATCTGCGCACAGGTTTGGCACCTTCCCCAGCCCTAGATACCCTGTACGCCCCTTTGCGACATCCCCCGCAAAGGAACGACCGGTGCCCTATCAGGACCACATCGCGCACACCGCCAGGCTCATCGGCGCGCAGGGCGGCACCTGGGACGGGATCGACCCGGAGGCGGTGGCGCGGATGCGGGCGCAGAACCGTTTCCGGACCGGGCTCGACATCGCGCGCCACACGGCGGGTATCATGCGGGCCGACATGGCGGCGTACGACGCGGACCCGGCGAACTACACCCAGTCGCTGGGCTGCTGGCACGGCTTCATCGCGCAGCAGAAGATGATCGCGGTCAAGAAGCATTTCGGCTCCACCGAGCGGCGGTACCTGTACCTGTCGGGCTGGATGGTGGCGGCGCTGCGATCGGAGTTCGGGCCGCTCCCCGACCAGTCGATGCACGAGAAGACGAGCGTGCCCAAGCTGATCGAGGAGCTGTACACGTTCCTGCGGCAGGCGGACGCGCGCGAGCTGGGGATGCTGTTCCGCGACCTGGACGCGGCGCGGGCGGCGGGAAACCGGGTGGAGGAGCAGCGGCTCCTCAAAGCCATCGACGGGCACCAGACGCATGTGGTCCCGGTGATCGCCGACATCGACGCGGGCTTCGGCAACGCGGAGGCGACCTATCTGCTGGCGCGCAAGATGATCGAGGCGGGGGCGTGCGCGCTCCAGATCGAGAACCAGGTGTCCGACGAGAAGCAGTGCGGGCACCAGGACGGCAAGGTGACGGTGCCGCACGAGGACTTCCTCGCGAAGGTCCGCGCGTGCCGGTACGCGTTCCTCGAGCTCGGCGTCGACGACGGCATCATCGTCGCGCGGA
>CAXTFF010000226.1:0-3747 GCA_964243325.1 uncultured Sphingomonas sp. | reverse complement strand
ACCTCGACGGGGTGGTGATCGCGACGCCGTCGGCGCTCCATGCCGAGCAGTCGATCCGGGCATTGGAGACGGGCGCGGCGGTGTTCTGCCAGAAGCCGCTGGGGCGCGACGCGGCGGAGGCGGCGCGGGTCGTCGATGCGGCGCGGACGGCGGATCGGTTGCTGGCGGTCGACTTCTCGTACCGGCACACGGGCGGCATGGCGGCGGTCGCCGGGCTGGTGCGCTCGGGCGAGCTAGGCCGGGTGTTCGCGGTCGATCTGGTGTTCCATAACGCCTATGGCCCGGACAAGCCGTGGTTCTATGACCGGGCGCGGTCGGGCGGCGGGTGCGTGATGGACCTGGGCGTCCACCTGGTCGACCTGGCGATGTGGTGCCTCGGCGCGGACGCGGCGGAGGACGTTCATGCGCAACTGTTCGCCGGGGGCGAGCCGTTGCCGATCGGCGGTGACGCTGTCGAGGATTACGCGGTGGCGCAGATGACGGTCGGCGGCGCGGCGGTGCGGCTGGCCTGTTCGTGGCGGGTCCATGCGGGCGTGGACGCGGAGATCGGGGCGACCTTCTACGGGACGGAGGGCGGCGCGGGGTTCCGCAATGTCGGCGGGTCGTTCTACGATTTCGAGGCGACCCGGTTTCGCGGCACCGCGCGCGAGAAGCTGGCGGGTCCCCCCGACGCGTGGGGCGGCCGCGCGGCGGCGGACTGGGCGCGCCGGCTGGCGGCGGGCGCGCGGTTCGACCCGGGGGCGGAGGAGATCGTGGCGGTGTCGAGGGTATTGGATCAGGTCTACGGGCTCTAAGCCCCTCCTTTTTAGAGGAGGGGTTGGGGAGGAGGACGCTCTCGCCCGATAGGACTTGGTGGCTTCCCGCTCGCGACTGGCGTTCCCCTCCCCAAACCCCTCCCCTGAAGGGGAGGGGCTTTCTTGCCTTCACCCCCGCAGCCGTTCGGCGTGCCAGGCGATGTGGTCGGGCATGAAGGTGCTGATGAAATAGTAGCTGTGGTCGTAGCCGGGCCGCATCCGGAGCGTCAGCGGGATGCCCGCGGCGGCGCAGGTGGCGCGCAGGAGCTCGGGGCGGAGCTGGTCGTGGAGGAACTGGTCGGCCTCGCCCTGGTCGACGAGCAGGTCGGGGACGCGCGCGCCCGCCGCGATGAGCGCGCAGGCGTCGTATTCGCGCCAGGCGTCGCGGTCGGGGCCGAGATAGCCGGCGAGCGCCTTCTCGCCCCAGGGCACCTGGGCGGGCGCGACGATCGGCGCGAAGGCGGAGACGCTGCGGAAGCGGTTCGGATCGCGCAAGCCGATCGTGAGCGCGCCGTGGCCGCCCATCGAATGGCCGGTGATCCCCTGGGCGCCCATGTCGACGGGAAACTCGGCGGCGATCAGCGCGGGCAGTTCCCGCTCGAGATAGGTCCGCATCCGGAAGTGCGTGGACCACGGCTCCTCGGTGGCGTCGAGGTAGAAGCCCGCGCCCTGGCCGAAGTCGTAGGCCGGGTCGTCGGGCACGCCCTCGCCCCTCGGGCTGGTGTCGGGGACGACGAAGATCAGGCCGTGCTCGGCGCAGGCGGCGCGGTACTCGCCCTTGTCGGTGACGTTGGCGTGGGTGCAGGTCAGGCCGGACAGGTACCACAGGACCGGGAGCTTCGCGCCGGGTTCGTGGTCGGGCACGAAGACGGAGAAGGTCATGGGCGTTCGGCAAGCGGTGGACTGGTGGCGGTACACGCCCTGCGTCCCGCCGTGCGCGCGGTTGGTGCTGAGGGTTTCCACTTAGTACACCACCACCGACCGGATGCTCTCGCCCTTGTGCATCAGGTCGAACCCCCGGTTGATCTCGTCGAGCGTCAGGACGTGGGTGATCATCGGGTCGATCTCGATCTTGCCGGCCATGTACCAGTCGACGATCTTGGGCACGTCCGTCCGGCCCTTGGCCCCGCCAAAGGCGGTGCCGCGCCAGTTGCGGCCGGTGACGAGCTGGAACGGGCGCGTGCTGATCTCGCGGCCCGCCTCCGCCACGCCGATGATGATCGAGGTGCCCCAGCCGCGGTGGCAGGCCTCCAGCGCCTGGCGCATCACGTCGGTGTTGCCGGTGCAGTCGAAGGTATAGTCCGCGCCGCCGTCGGTGAGCGCGACCAGGTGGGCGACGAGATCGCCGTCGACCTGTTTCGGATCGACGAAATGGGTCATGCCGAAGCGGCGGCCCCATTCCTCGCGGTCGGGGTTGATGTCGACGCCGACGATGGTGCCCGCGCCGGCGAGCCTGGCGCCCTGGAGCACGTTCAGCCCGATCCCGCCCAGCCCGAACACGATCACGCTGTCGCCGACCTGGACCTTGGCCGTGTTCACCACCGCGCCCACGCCCGTGGTGACACCGCAGCCGACATAGCAGCTGGTCTTGAAGGGCGCGTCCTGCCTGATCTTCGCCACCGCGATTTCGGGCAGGACGGTGAAGTTCGAGAAGGTCGAGCAGCCCATATAGTGGAAGATGGGCCGGCCCTGGTACGAGAAGCGCGTGGTGCCGTCGGGCATCAGGCCCTTGCCCTGGGTGGCGCGGATGGCGGTGCAGAGATTGGTCTTGCCGGACAGGCACGACCTGCACTGGCGGCATTCGGGGGTGTAGAGCGGGATGACGTGGTCGCCGGGCGCGACCGAGGTGACCCCCTGCCCCACCTCGCGCACGATCCCCGCGCCTTCGTGGCCGAGCACGGACGGGAACAGGCCCTCGCTGTCCAGCCCGTCCAGGGTGTAGGCGTCGGTGTGGCAGATGCCGGTGGCCATGATCTCGACCAGCACCTCGCCCGCGCGGGGTCCTTCCAGGTCGAGCTCGACGATCTCCAGCGGCTGTTTCGCCTCGAACGCGACGGCGGCGCGGGTCTTCATGGGACAATGCTCCTTCGGAACAGCGCCTATAGTCGAGCGGGGGCGCGGTGGAAGCGTTCGCGTCCGATCGTGCGGAGGCGATCGGTCATGGCCGCGCGGCCGCCGAACTGAAAGCCGAGCTGCGTCCCGTACGCCTCGCACATGGCGATGCGGCGTTCGATCAGTTCGCGGTCGAGATCGACGGTCCGGGCCGGATGGGGCGGTAGGCGATCGGCACGGTCGAGATAGGGCCAGTCCTCCCATAGGAGGAGGCGTTCGGGATCGACCGCGCGCTCCAGCGCCTCGCGGACGATGTGGTGGTCGACATGGTCGCCGATGCCGAGCGGGCCGAGGATCAGGTCCGCGTCCGCGACCCGTTCGGCGAGGACGGGGGCGAGGCGGTCGGCCATGTCGTCGCCGGGCAGGCGCGGGCCGAACAGGGCGGGCGCGCTGTCGTAGCCGCGGTGCGGGGCTTCGAGGAACGGCAGGTGGACGGGCACGGCCCCGATCGCGGCGCAGGCGCGCTCGTCCTCCGCGCGGCGCAGCGCCATATAGTCGATGGCGGCGGGCAGCCCCTTGTCGAGCTGGCAGGCGAGCGCGAAGCCTTGCGGCTCGGCGACGTTGCCCGTGAAGCAGGTGACGATCGTCACGCGCCCGCCCTCCCGGACATGGCGCGCGAGGGTGCCGCCGGCCGAGAACGCGGCGTCGTCGAGATGCGGGGAGACGGCGACGAGGTGGCCGGTCACAGCAGGTGCGGCTCCGCGCGGAAGCGGCATGGGGTGATGGGCAGGTCCTCCGAGAAGTCGGTGGCGGGCGCCGTGCCGAGCAGCCGGTCGTAGACACCAATGATCTGCCGCCCAACCGCGCTCCAGCTATAAACGCGGCGGCATTCCTCCAACGC
>CAXTFF010000225.1:1083-3783 GCA_964243325.1 uncultured Sphingomonas sp. | reverse complement strand
CGCCGCATCGACCACCAGCTCCAGCTCGTGGCGCACGATGTTGAGCACGCCGCCCTTTTCCAGGCCGGGCGACGCGTCCTCGTCGGTGAACACCACCGGCACCGACACGTGCACGCTGGTATGCTCGCCGATGCGCAGGAAGTCGACATGCACGGGCCGGTCGGACAGGGGATCGAACGCCACGTCCTTGGGCAGGGTGCGCACGCCGCCGACGGTCACCACCGAGTTCATGAAATGCCCGGTCATCAGCGCCCGCATCAGCGCCTTTTCCTCTAGGTGGATCGACGCCGGATCCTGGTTGTTGCCGTAGATCACGGCGGGAACGCGGCCTGACCGACGCAGCGCCCGGGAGGCTCCCTTGCCAACCCGGTCACGCGTCTCGGCGGCGAGCTCCAACTGGTCGCTCATGTGTGTTCTCCGAAGAATGGATACCTCTTCCGCCACGCCTCCAGGGATGACCATGGCCGGAAGCGGGCGCGCATAGGGGAAAGGGGGCGAAAAAGCAACTCGCACCTCCGGTTCCCAACCGGGCGTCACCCCAGCGAAGGCTGGGGTCTCCCCGACCGCAAGAGACCCCAGCCTTGGCCGGGGTGACGGAATAAGCAGCTCAATACCGCACCCGCTCCACCTTCACTCCCCGCGCCTCCAGATCCGCGATCACGCTCCGGTTCCCCGCCAGATGCCCGGCACCGACCGCGACGAACACCATGCCCGGCGTCGCCAGCCGCTCCGTCACCCACGCCGCCCAGCGCGCGTTGCGGCGGTAGAGCAGCACGTCGGCCACTTCCGGCGAGGCCTTGAGGTCGTCGTTGAGCAACGCGGCCAGCGCCGCGGGATCGCCCTTGGCCCAGTCGGCGACCATATGGTCCAGCTCCGCGCTGGCGCGGGGCAGCTCGTCCACCGTGCTGGTCAGGAACTCCATCTGCGCGCCGTCGGACAGCGCGCCGAAATAGCCGATCTGCTGTTCTGGCGTTTCCAGCCCCGCCACCCGCTTGCCCGCCGCATGGGCGGCGGCGGTGATCACCCCCTCCGGCCCGTTGGCGGGATCGTACCCTGCCTTGACCAGCGGCAGCAGCGACAGGTTCACCGCGGCGAACCACGGCCGGTAGCCATCGAACGCGCCGGCCGGCAGGCCGAGCCCGGTCACCGCGCGGACATAGGCGTCGCGCTTGCCGGCGGGCAGCGTCGCGGTCAGCGGGGCTGCGCCGGGCGGCGCCATCCCCTTCGCCCGGACGATCGCCTGCATGGTCGCGGGCGAAGGCTCCACCATCTCCACCATCACCTGCCCCGACCGGTCGAACGCGCTCTTCACCGCCTCGTCGAACCAGCTCAGCCCGGGTTTCAAGACATGGATCGTCCCGAACAGATAGATCGTCGTGTCCGCGTCGCGGACCACCCACAGCGCCGGATCGGCATCGCCCGCGACGGCGGCGGGCGGTGCGGCCGGCGTCTGCGCGCAGGCGGGAAGGGGGAGGGCGAGCGCCAGCGCCAGGCCGAGCGCGCGAAGGGTTCTGGTCATGCCGGGCGAGTTCCACAAGGAGGCTGAACGCCGTCCTAATCGCGAGGCCCCACTCTTGCTAGACCGCGCCCCATCCGCCAAAGCCGAGCCGCACATGCCCCCCCAGCCGCTCTCCTTTCAGCGCATGATCCTCACGCTTCACGATTATTGGAGTGCGCGCGGCTGCGTGATCCTCCAGCCCTATGACATGGAGATGGGCGCCGGCACCTTTCACCCGGCAACGACGCTGCGCGCGCTCGGGCCCGACCGGTGGAACGCCGCCTTCGTCCAGCCCTGCCGCCGCCCCACCGACGGCCGCTACGGCGAGAACCCCAACCGGCTCCAGCATTACTATCAGTACCAGGTGATCCTGAAGCCGTCGCCGCCCGACCTCCAGGATCTCTACCTCGGCAGCCTCGCCGCGATCGGCGTCGACATGACCGCGCACGACATCCGGTTCGTGGAGGACGATTGGGAATCGCCGACGCTCGGCGCCTGGGGGCTAGGCTGGGAAGTGTGGTGCGACGGCATGGAGGTGACCCAGTTCACCTATTTTCAGCAGATGGGCGGCTTCGACATGCTGCCCGTCGCCGGCGAGCTTACCTACGGGCTCGAGCGGCTGGCGATGTACGTCCAGAACGTCGACAACGTCTACGACCTGGCCTTCGACGATACCGGCGTCACCTATGGCGACGTGTTCCTCGAAAACGAGCGCCAGATGAGCACCTGGAACTTCGAGGTCGCCGACACCGACGCGCTGTTCGACGCCTTCCGCAAGGCCGCCGCCGAGTGCGAGAACTGCCTGGCGCCCAAGAACGGGGGGGCTCCCCTGCCGATCCCCGCCTACGAACAGGCGATCAAGGCCAGCCACACCTTCAACCTGCTCCAGGCGCGCGGTGTCATCTCCGTCGCCGAGCGCCAGGCCTATATCGGCCGCGTCCGCGACCTCGCCAAGGGCGCGTGCGCCGCGTGGATGGAGAAGCACGGGTGGGCAGCATGATCTCCCTCTCCCGGCGGGAGAGGGAAGGGGCCCATCGCGTGAGCGATGGGAAGGGTGAGGGCGACCTCGCTTCCGCCCTCACCCTCCCGGCGCTTCGCGCCCCCCTCCCTTTCCCACCGGGAGAGGGACAGCGACCCCCTCCCTCCTCGAACCCCCCCCCGGGGAAACCCCCGCGCGCACGCAGCACGGCGCCCGCGACGCC
>CAXTFF010000225.1:0-1073 GCA_964243325.1 uncultured Sphingomonas sp. | reverse complement strand
CGAGCTCGAGGCGGCGGCGCCGCAGCCCTCGGGGTTCCGCACGCCCGCGCCCTCCCCGCCGAAACCCCGGCCGTGTCGGAAGAAGTGAAGGGCCCCAAAACGTCCGCGCCCCCGCAGGCGCTCGAAGGTTTCCTGCGCAAGACCGGCCTTGCCCGCGACCAGCTCGTCGAGCGCGACGGCGTGCTGTTCGCGGTCACCGACAAGCCCGGCCGCGCCACCGCGGACGTCCTCGCCGAGGCGATTCCCGCCATCATCCGCGCCTTTCCCTGGCCCAAGTCGATGCGCTGGGGCGCCGCCTCCACGTCGACCGAGAGCCTGCGCTGGGTCCGCCCCCTGCACGGCATCATCGCCTTGCTCGGCGAGGACATCGTCCCCGTCGAGATCGCTGGCATCTCCAGCAGCGCCACCACGGTCGGCCACCGCTTCCACCATCCCGGGCCGATCACGATCGGCAGCGCGCATGACTATGCCGACAAGCTGCGCATGGTCCACGTCATCGTCGACCACGACGAGCGCCGCGCGCTGATCCGCGACCGCGCCCGCGCCGCGGCGGCCGAGGCGGAACTCGACCTCGTCGAGGACGAGGGGCTGGTGGCGGAGAATGCCGGCCTCACCGAATGGCCGGTGCCGCTGCTCGGCCGCTTCGACCCCGCCTTCCTCGACGTGCCGCCCGAGGTGATCCAGCTCACCGCGCGGGTGAACCAGAAGTATTTCGTCTGCCGCGATGCTGAGGGCAAGCTGGCGAACGCCTTCGTCTGCACCGCCAACATCGCGGCGACCGACGGCGGCGCCCGCATCGTCGAAGGCAACCGCAAGGTCCTCGCCGCCCGCCTGTCCGACGCGCGCTTCTGCTTCGAGACCGACCTCAAGGTCCCGCTCGACGAGCAGGCGAAGAAGCTGGCCAACATCGTTTTCCACGAGAAGCTCGGCACGCTCGCCGACAAGGTCGACCGCGTCGCCAAACTCGCCCGCTGGCTGGTCGAAGAAGGCATCGTGACGCAATCCCCCTCCCGCTTGCCGGAGGGGCTAGGGGAGGGCGGACCCGCCGCCGACACGGCTCCGGCATCGACAAG
>CAXTFF010000224.1:0-3796 GCA_964243325.1 uncultured Sphingomonas sp. | reverse complement strand
CCCCCGGGGGTGGGGCGGACTCGCTGGTCGGTCGACCGGGAAATAGCGCCCGGCGCGGAGCGGCGCGGGCGTTCGGCCGCGTCGTCGGCGCGGGTGGGTCGGATCGGGCGTGAGGCGTCGCGGGGAGGGCGGGTGCGCTGGTCGCGCGCGGGTCGTTGTTCCGGCCGGTCGCGGAGGTCGGCCGCCCGGGGGCGGCGTGGTCCGTCGCGTTCGGCGCCGACGCGTTCACGGTTTGCGATCGGCGCACGATCGTGGTCCCCGGCGCGCTCCCCGATGCGCGGGCGCGCAGCGTCGGCGCGAGCGACGGGCGACCTTCGCTCCGTCTTGGTGGCGGGCCGTTCGGCGGGCGTGGAGCGGCCGCGCCCACCCGCCACGCGCGCGTCGACCGTGATCGGGTCGGCGGGGGCGACGGGTTTGCCCAGCGTCTTGCGGAAGGCGACGAGGTCGTGCTGGCGGACCTCGCCGATCTCGCCGGGCTTCAGGTCGCCGAGCAGGAACGGGCCGTAACGGGTGCGCAGCAGGCGGCTGACCTGCAGCCCGAGATGTTCGAGGACGCGGCGGACCTCGCGGTTCTTGCCCTCGGTCAGGATCAGCTCGATCCAGGTGTTGGCGCCCGTGCGGCGTTCGAGGTTGGCGTCGATCGGGCCGTAGCGGATGCCGTCGATCTCGATGCCCTCGATCAGCTCCTCCAGCCGGTCCTGGCTGATCTCGCCGTAGGTGCGGGCGCGGTAGGCGCGCTCGACGCCGGTGGCGGGGAGCTCGAGCTGGCGCTTCAGGCCGCCGTCGGTGGTGAGCAGCAGCAGGCCCTCGGTCGCGAGGTCGAGGCGGCCGACCGGGACGAGGCGGGGCAGGTCGGTCGGCAGCTGGTCGTAGATGACCGGCCGGCCGGCGGGATCGTGCTCGGTCACGAGCAGGCCGGGGGGCTTGTGGTAGAGGAAGAGCTGCGCCGGCGGGGGCGCGGCGACGGGCTGGCCATCGACCTGGACGCCGTGGAGCGAGCGCAGAAGAGTCGCGGGGGTGTCGAGCACGCGGCCGTCGAGCGCGATGCGGCCATCGGCGATCATGCGCTCGATCTCGCGCCTGGACGCGACGCCCGCGCGGGCGAGGAGTTTGGCGATGCGCTGTTCTTGTTTGGGTTCGTCGGCCATCCCGGCGCGATACAGGCGATTGGGCGCTCACGCATTTTTATTTGCGTCCGATCGCCCCCGTCCACGTTACTCCGGTTCGAGTGCGGCGGGCGTCGCGCGAAGGGGTGCGCGGCCATGCTGTTCGGGAAACGGAAACGCCGGATCGAGAAGCTGCTGATGGTCGAGGACGAGCCGCTGGTGGCGTTCGACAACGAGCATGTGCTGACCGACGCGGGCTACACTATCGTCGCGACGACGGACCGCGTGTCGGAGGCGGTGGCGTGCATCGCCAGCGGCAAGTCGATCGACCTGGTGCTGGTGGACGTCAACCTGACCGACGGGACGGGGCTGGACGTGGCGCGCGCGGCGTTCGCGCGGGCGATCCCGGCACTGTTCGTGACGGGGAGTTGCCCGCCCGAAGCGCAGGCGTTCGCGGCTGGGTGTCTGGACAAGCCGTACCGCCAGCGCGACCTGCTGGCGGCGATTGAGGCGCTGGAGGCGACGGCGGACGGGCGCTCGCCCAAGCGGATGCCGGCGGGGCTGCGACTGTTCGAGCGGGTTTGAGCTAAAGCCGGGCTTCCACTTGGTCGTGGAAGCGGCGGATGCCGGATTCGAGGGTGCCGAGCGTGATGCGGTCTAACGCGCCGGATTCGAGTCCCTGTTGGCCGAGCTCGGCGGCGCGGAAGTCTTCCGACGCGAATACGCCGCCGTCGAGCAGCGCCCAGCTCTTCTCCCAATGCGCCCTCGCCTTGTCTGTAACGGGCGGCTCGGGGATGAGCATGAAGTCCTCGACCAGAACCCGGTCGGCGCTCTGGGGCATGAGCGTCATGAGGTTGATGTAGTCGGGGCTGACGATCAGCACGGTGCCGGGGAACAGCTGGTAGGTGAAGGTGATCGCGCGGCGCAGCGTGGGCCAGTCGCCCGCCTCCAGCGCGGCCGGATCGATCGCGCGGCCGACGGCGGAGCGGGCGTGGGGTCCCAGCGTGTCGCCGCTGGTCACGCCGTCCTTGAAGAACGGGCCGATCGTTGCCGCGTGGAGGCGGGCGACGTGGTAGCTCTCCAGGAACGCGTCCATGATTAGTTTCCAGTTCGCCGCGACGTCGTGCGTGCGGCGGCGGAACAGGTGCTGGCGACCCAGTCCGAAGGCGTCGAAGTCCCGGCCGAGCCGGTCGGCGTCGGCGAAGTCGGCATCTTCGTCGAACGAGAACCAGATCAGCCCGCCCGCCTCGCGCGTGGGCAGGCGCTTGAGGCCGTACGCGGCCTTGTCGAGGCCGGGAAAGGCGTCGGTGCGTGGCAGGCCGGCGAGGCGGCCGTCGAGCGCGTAGGCCCAGGCGTGGTAGGGGCAGATCAGGCGCGGGGCGCAGACCGGCTCCGCGCCTTCGACGAGGCGCGTGCCGCGGTGGCGGCAGACGTTGAAGAAGACGTGCGGGGCGCCCGTCTTGTCGCGGGTGACGAGCAGCGGTTTGCCGAAACCGTCGTGGGGCACGGCCATGCCGGGTTCGGGCAGGAGCGCGGAGGGAGCGATGACGAGCGGGTGGCGGGCGAAGATGCGATCCTGCTCCGCCTGGTGGCGCTCGGGACTGGTGTAGGCGGCGGCGTCGACATGGGTGATCGCCCGGCCAGTCTGCGCCTGGCCCGCCGCCAAAACGCGTGCCAGGGCGAGTTGGCCGGCGGTCGGCGCGACGGTCGCGTGGATGTTCATGGCTACCCTCTCCGGTTCTTTTCCGGCAGTGTCCGCGCAAAGCGGACGGGGAGCAAGGGATGGCGGCTACGGTGACGGAAAAGCGGGGTTGGGTGGCGACGATGACGCCCTACTTCCGGCCGCGCCCACTCGCCGCCCTGCTGCTCGGGATATCGAGCGGTTTTCCGTTGGCGCTGCTGCTCGGCACCATGGCTTTCTGGTTGTCGAAGGTCGGCATCGACAAGAAAACGATCGGCTTCGCGGTCGGGCTGACCACGCCCTACACACTCAAGTTCCTGTGGGCTCCGTTGGTCGATCGGCTGCGCCTGCCGATTTTAACCGGATTGGTCGGCCAGCGACGATCCTGGTTGTTCCTGGTTCAAGCCCTGCTGTTCGCGTCGGTTTGGAAGCTCGGTGCGAGTCAACCCGAACTTGGGCTGGGCGCCTTCGTCTTCTGGGCGATCGTGACGTCGTTCCTGGGAGCGACGCAGGATATCGTCATCGACGCTTATCGAATCGAAATCCTGTCAGACGACGAGCTTTCGCATGGGACCGCCAACAACCAACTGGGGTACCGTCTGGGAGCGTTCGCCGCGGGAGCGGGAACGATCGCCATGGCGTCGTCGGAAGGGTTCGGGCTCGGCTGGGCGACGGCGTACGGGCTCACGGCCTCCGGCATCGTGCCGGGCATCGTCGCCGCTTTCTGGGCAGGTCCGGGGCTGCACGAGCGCGTTCTGGCGAGAGAGCCCGCGCAGGGAGCCGGGCAGTGGCTGGAAACCACGCTGATCGGCCCGTTCCGGGAATTCTTTCGTCGGCGCGGCGCGGTACTGATCCTGCTGTTCGTACTGATCTACAAATTGGGCGACGCGATGGGCCAAGTGATGCTCAATCCGATGATCGTCGAGCTTGGGTTCAGCGACACCGAGTTCCTAGTGATCAACAAGGGCGTAGGATTTTGGGGATTGATCGTGGGCATCGCGCTGGCGGC
>CAXTFF010000223.1:0-3846 GCA_964243325.1 uncultured Sphingomonas sp. | reverse complement strand
AACAGCGTCGGCAGGCTGTGGCTCGGCAGGACGGAGTCGTAGACGAGCATCATGTAGATCGAGCCGCCCAGCAACAGCACGTTGAGCACGCCGCTCAACACCGCCACCGTGATGAACGCGGTGCGGTAGCGCGCCACCGCCGCGTGCAACTCCGTCCGCCTGCCCTCGCCCGAAATCGTCGCCACCAACTACCCCTCGCTACCGGACCGTGCACCGACCAACCCCGGTCGATCATGTCCGCCCGCCATCATGTCGCGACCCACCCCCGTGGACGCCGACCCCCGACCGTTCGCCGGAAGAGGGTCGCCGTGAAAGGTTCCATCGCCGAAACCTTCATCAATCACATGTGTCAGAATACGGTTAACTTTTCCAGAAGCTTTCGTGCGGGCAGCGGACGGGGTTGCCCACGAACGAAAAAGGACGGGCGAGCGCCCGGCCTTTCCGTTGTCCGCGATGGTAAGCGGATCAGAGCGTCGGCGTGTCGGTCGCCGGACCGTCATTGACGACGATGAATTCGGCGTTGGTGAGCGCCAACCCACGGTCGAACTGCGCGAGCAGGATCGCCGCGCCAGCGCCGTCGCCATCCGCGTCGTAGAACAGCTGGCCGGTCTGCCGATCGTAGATCCCTTGCGGGCCGGAGCCCACCGCCGTCGGGCCGAAGGTCAGCCCGGCATTGCCGGAATAACCGTCCGACGTGTGGAACACGAGCTTGTCGACGCCCAGCTCGAACTGACGGATGCGGTCCACGCCGTTGCCCGCGCCCGGTCCGTCGAAGCGGAAGAAGTCCGCGCCCGCGCCGCCGGTCAGGTCGTCGTCGCCGCCGCGACCACGGATCCGGTCCCCGCCGCCGGCGCCGTTGATCTCGTTCGCGCCCGCGTTGCCGCTCAGCGAGTCGCTGCTCGACGTGCCCTCGAGATTCTCGAAGCCCACGATCGTGTCGACTCCCTGGCCGGTGTTCTGGCTGCGCGTGATCGACAGGTCGACGGCGACGCCCTGGCCCGCCGTCTCGTCGACGCGGAAGGTGATGGTGTCGGTACCGTCGCCGCCGTTCATGACGTCGTTGCCCGAACCGCCCGCGATCACGTCGTCGCCGCCGTAGCCGTAGATGCTGTCGTTGCCCGCGCGGCCGTGCAGGTGGTTGTTGCCGGAATTGCCCTTCAGGGCATTGTCGAGCGCGTTGCCGTTGCCGTCGATGTCGCCGGTGCCGCCGAGCGTCAGCCGCTCGAAATTGTCGCGCAGCGTGTAGCCGGACAGGACGGAGACCACCGTGTCGGTGCCGCCGCCGGTGGACTCGACCACCACGTCCTGCGTGTCGTCGACATAGTAGGTGTCGTTGCCGTTGCCGCCGTCCATGTAGTCGGCACCCTCGCCGCCCGACATCTGGTCGTCGCCCTCGCCGCCGAACAGCGTATCGTCGCCGATGCCGCCATAGAGCACGTCGTTGCCCTCGCCGCCGTTCAGCGAGTCGGCGCCGGCACCGCCATACAACATGTCGCTGCCGGACGTGCCGACCGTGATGTCGTCACCCGACGTTCCAAAATCCTTGGCCATGGTAAACTCCCCTTAACTTCTGTCCCTGGTCCGCGCCGGCCCATGTCCGCCCGGGGTGCGATCACCCGGGTCGCGATCACGTGTTCACGTCGCGCTTTTTCGACATAACGTTAATACCATGGAAACCATTATCCAAGTCAAGTGTTTTGGACGCCGCAATTCCTCACAACGCGTCAACTTGGGACAATGGCGGAATTGCTTTGCGGCGGCTGGAAGCCGCGACCGATCGCGCGATAAAACTATTGATTGTGAAGCGTTTGGTTGATCGATCGCACCGATCTACTTGACCGCGATCAAGTCGGCTCCGGCGGTCGAGCCGCGCGCCCGTCGCTTGGTTCGGCGGCCGCGTCGAGCGTCTGGTCCTGACCGGGTCCGGTCATGCCGATGATGGGCGCCAACGCGGCGGCCCAGGCCAGGACCGGCAACGGCAACGCGACAAGCAGCCCGCGCGTGAGTCGATGACCGCCGGTCATGACCCGCTCCCGACCACCGGGCTGCGTCCACGGTACGACCGGCGACGGACCCGCCATCGGCGCCATGGGTGTCAGCCGGCTCCGTTCGGGTTCGCTGCCGCGGGGGGGGGGGGGGCGGGCGGGCTTCGCTCGGCGGCGCCCTGCTCGAAAAGCGCGGCAGAACTCGCAAGCGATGAAAATGTTCATTATTTCTTCACGATCCTTGACAAGCCGGGCGCAACCCGGCGAATTGTTCGGGCTCCGGTCGCCGCTCGGCGAAGTTCCGGCGCTGTTCCGGGGGTTTGGTGAAGCGAATGGACGACCTCGTGGCGGGTGACGCCTCCCGCCGTTCGGTCGGACGCGCCTTCGCGCCGCCTTCGCCCCGCTGACCTCGACGCCCAGACGCCAACCAACACGATCAAGGGGAATTCCAAGTGGCCGACATCCAGCTTTCGACCGCCGAGCACACCGAACTGGCGGCTTGTTCCTGCCCCTCGTGCATGAGCGTCACCGACCCCAACGACGCGTCGCTCGACCCGCGCGCGGGCGGCACCGCCAACAACAAGCCGATCTGGACCGCCGACCAGGCCGCGGCCTACCTGAACCGCACGAGCGGCCAGTGGGGCGCCGGCACGAACGACCAGACGACCAAGAGCGGCGACCAGACGGTCATCACCTTCGGCTTCCATGAGGATCAAGCGAGCCTGGAGCGCAACGGCTATGTCTACGAGCAGGGCGGCACGTACTACGGCCTGTCCGAGTATTTCCAGTTCGGCGCGTTCAACCAGGCGCAGCGCGCCGCGACGCGCGAGGCGATGAATTACTGGGACGACGTGGTCGCGGTCAGCTTCCGCGAGACGAGCGCCGACGCGGGCGACATCAATTTCGGCAACCTGACCAATTCGCCGGGTACCCAGGCCTATTCGCGCATCCCGACCACCGGCCTGCAGAACCTGCTGGGCGGCCAGGTCGCGGGCATCGCCGGCGACGTGTGGGTCTCCAACGCGCAGCTGAGCAACTTCCAGTTCGACGAAGGGCTGTACGGGCTGAACACGCTGGTGCACGAGGTCGGCCACAGCCTCGGCCTGTCGCACCCCGGCGCGTATAATTTCGGCCCCGGCTTCGCCGTCACCTATGCGAACGGCGCCGAGTACGCGCAGGACGCGCGCAACTATTCGATCATGTCCTATTGGAACCCGCGCGACCTGGGCACGGCCGGGGGCGACATCGCCACGCGCGACTTCGACTGGAGCCTGATGGGCATCGCCTACGGCGCGACGCCGATGGTGCACGACATCCTCGCCGCGCAGAACATGTACGGCGCGGACATGACCACCCGCACCGGCGACACAACCTACGGCTTCAACTCGAACGCGGGCCGCGATGCGTTCGACTTCAACAAGACCGCCTGGCCGACCATGGCGATCTGGGATGCGGGCGGGAACGACACCCTCGATGCGTCGGGCTTCAACGTCACCCAGCGGATCGACCTGACGCCGGGTTCGCTCAGCTCGATCGGCGGCGTGACCTACGCCGAAGCGGTCGAGACGCTGACCTACGAGGTCGTCAACGCCAACCGCAAGGCCGCGAACTACGCCGAAATCGATCCGGTCACGGGTGCCGCGAAGCCCGGCACGGCGATCTACATCCTGCGCGCGACCTATGACGCCAACATGGCGGCGTTGGCGGCGCAGCCCGATTTCCGCGGGCGGCTGACCGACAATGTCGGCATCGCCTACGGCGCGGTGATCGAGAACGCGATCGGCGGATCGGGCTCGGACACGATCATCGGCAACGCGGCGGCCAACCTGTTGCAGGGCAATGCGGGCAACGACGCGTTGCA
>CAXTFF010000222.1:0-3877 GCA_964243325.1 uncultured Sphingomonas sp. | reverse complement strand
ACCTCGTCGGTTACGGCTGCACCACCTGCATCGGCAATTCGGGGCCGCTCGCAGACGAAATTTCCACCGCGATCAACGGCAACGACATCGTCGCCGCCTCGGTCCTGTCGGGCAACCGCAACTTCGAAGGCCGCGTCAGTCCGGACGTGCGCGCCAACTTCCTCGCCTCGCCGCCGCTCGTCGTCGCCTATGCAATCAAGGGTAGCGTCACCACCGATATGGTCGAGACGCCTTTGGGTCAGGGCACCGACGGCGCCGACGTCTATCTCAAGGACATTTGGCCCTCCAATGCCGAGATCGCCAAGGTGATGACCGCCAACATCGACGACAGCATGTTCCGCAATCGCTACGGCAACGTCTATGCCGGCGACGCAAAGTGGCGCGGCATCGAGGTCGAAGGCTCCGACACCTATACCTGGCGCGCCGGCTCCACCTATGTCGCCAACCCGCCCTATTTCGAGGGCATGAGCATGACGCCCGCGCCCGTGCAGGACATCATCGACGCCCGCCCGCTGGCCATTTTGGGCGATTCCATCACCACCGACCACATCAGCCCCGCCGGCAGCATCAAGGCGGACTCGCCCGCGGGAAAGTTTCTGCAAGAACATCAGGTTAGCCGCGCCGACTTCAACAGCTACGGCGCCCGCCGCGGCAATCACGAAATCATGATGCGCGGTACCTTTGCAAACATCCGCATCAAAAACGAAATGGTCCCCGGCATCGAAGGCGGCATGTCGAAATACAATGGCGAAGTGATGCCGATCTACGACGCGGCAATGCGCTTCAAGGCCGACGGCGTCCCGCTCGTCGTCATCGCCGGCAAGGAATACGGCACCGGCTCCAGCCGCGACTGGGCGGCCAAGGGCACCAACCTGCTCGGCGTCCGCGCGGTGATCGCCGAGAGCTTCGAGCGCATCCACCGCTCCAACCTGGTCGGCATGGGCGTCCTCCCGCTGCAGTTCGCGGCGGGCGTCGACCGCAAGACGCTGGCGCTGGACGGCACGGAGACCTTCACGATCGAGAACGTCGCCGCGATCCGCCCCCGCCAGGACGTGATCGTCCACCTGCGCCGCGCCGACGGCACGACCGGGCAGGTCGCCACCCGCTGCCGCATCGACACGGTCAACGAGCTCGAATATTTCCTGAGCGGCGGCATCCTCCAATACGTGCTGAGGAAGCTGGCGGCGTAGCTCCTCCTCCCGTCACCCCGGATATGATCCGGGGTGCCGGACGGACATCACCGGCCGGCTACCGCGCGCGGTCGGGCGTACAGGAAGTAGAACGCCAGCCCACCCAGGTTCCACAGGCCGAAATACGACTGCGTCGAACTCGGCAGACTCCAGAACAGGTACAAGCATCCGAGAGTCGCGAACGGCGCGACCGCCCAGGCCAGCGGCGTGCGGAACGCCCTCGCGCCCGCGGGATCGCGCCGCCGCATCACCAGCACGCACGACGCCACCGCGATGAAGGCCGCCAGCGTCCCCGCGTTCGCCAGCGCCGCGATCTCGCCCAGCGGGAGCAGCCCGGCGATCACCGCCACGGCCGCCGCCGTCACGAGCGTGATCCTGACCGGCGTACCCCGCCGCGACACGGTCGCCAGACCCGGCGGAAGCAGGCCGTCGCGCGCCATGGTGAAGAAGATCCGGCTCTGCCCGAACAGGAAGGCGAGCAGCACCGTCGGCAGCGCGATCACCGCCGACACCGCCAGGAACCGGGCCACGCCGGGTCGCCCGATCTCCCGCAGGATCAGCGCCAGCGGCTCGGCCGAACCCGCGAAGCGCGCAAAGGACAGCGCCCCCACGGCGGCGACCGCGACGAGCATGTAGATCGCCACGCACGCCACCATCGACCCGACGATCCCGATCGCGAGATCGCGCCCGGGGTTCTTGGTCTCCTCGGCCGCGGTCGAGATCGCGTCGAAGCCGTAAAACGCGAAGAAGATGATCGCCGCCGCCGCCATCACGCCGCGCTCGGCCCCGTCCGCGCCGACGCCCTTGGGGAAGCCGTACGGCATGAAGGGTTGTAGGTTCGCGCCGTCGAAATAGGGCAGCGCCACGCCCACGAACACCGCGAGCGCGACGATCTTGATCCCGACCAGCGCGGCGTTGAGCGTCGCCGACTCCTTGGTCCCCAGGCACAGCAGCCCCGCCACCACCGCGATGATCAGCACGGCGGGCAGGTTGACGACGCCCCCCGCCCCCGGCCCGTTCGCCAGCGCCTCGGGAAAGCCGAACGCGGCGGCGAGCAGCGGCGCGGCGTAACCCGACCAACCCACCGCCACCGTCGACACGACCAGCGAATATTCCAGGATCAGCGACCAGCCGATCACCCACGCGATCGCCTCGCCCAGCACGACGTAGCTGTAGGTGTAGGCCGATCCCGAGGCCGGGATCATCGTCGCCATCTCGGCGTAGCAGAGCGCCGCGCACGCGCAGATCGCCCCTGCGATCGCGAAAGACAGGATCACCCCCGGCCCGGCCAGTTCCGCGCCGACGCCGATCAGCGTCAGGATGCCCGTCCCCACGATCGCGCCGACGCCAAGCGCCACGAGATGCGGCCAGGACAGCGTTCGCGCCAACCGCTCGCCCTTCGGCCGGGCGTCGAGGTCGACGATCTTGCGACGAAGCAGCGACGACATACAGGTGGGCTCCGGGCGAGGATGGGGGACGCCGCACCCTGCCAAGCCGGACGGCCCGGCGCTACCCCGCCCGCGCGACGGGCGCGACGCCCAGCCGCGGGATCTCGATCGCCGGGCAGCGGTCCATCACCACCTTGAGCCCCGCCGCCTCGGCCCGCGCCGCGGCTGCGTCGTCGATCACGCCCAGCTGCATCCACACCGCCTTGGCGCCGATCGCGATCGCCTGGTCCACCGCCTCGCCCGCCGCGTCCGAGCGGCGGAATATATCGACGATGTCGATGGGATCGCCCAGCTGCGCCAGCTCGCGGAAGATGAACTCGCCGTGGACATGCTCGCCCGTGATCTGCGGGTTGACCGGGATCACGCGGTAGCCGTGCTTCTGAAGTGTCCGCATGACGCGGTAGCTCGGCCGGTCGGGCCGCTCGGACGCCCCCACCACCGCGATCGTCCGCGCGCTGGCCAGCAGCGCCCTGAGATCCTCGTCACGCGTCAACGGCATGGGTGTTCTCCTGTTGGTGGCGAGAACGCCGCGCCCGCGCTCTGGTTCAGTGCGTCCGCAACCAGTCCGCCACGAGATCGGCGATCGGCCGGAACACCGTGTCCCCCTCCAGCGCGGCGGGCGGTTCGCCGGCGTCCGACGCCTCGCGGATACTGATCGCCAGCGGCACGCGCCCGAGGAACGGGATGCCCAGCCGCGCGGCCTCCGCCTCCGCGCCGCCGCGCCCGAACGGATCGGACACTTCCCCGCAGGCCGGGCACGCATAGCCCGCCATGTTCTCCACCACCCCGACGATCGGTACCCCAGCCGTCCGGAACAGATCCATCGCCCGCACCGCGTCGATCAGCGCCAGGTCCTGGGGCGTCGACACGATCACCGCGCCCGCGGGCTTGTGCTTCTGGACCATCGTCAGCTGCACGTCGCCCGTACCCGGCGGCAGGTCGAGCACCAGCGTATCGGCCGCACCCCAATCGGCGTCGACCAGCTGCCCGAGCGCTCCCGCCGCCATCGGCCCGCGCCAGGCCAGCGCGCGGCCCGGCTCGACCAGCTGCCCCATCGACAGCATCGGCACGCCCCAGGGCGTCGCTACCGGCAGCAGCTGCTTGTCCCGCGCCTCCGGCCGCACGCCTTCCGCGCGCATCAGACGGGGCTGCGAGGGGCCGTAGATATCCGCGTCGACCAGCCCGACGCGCCGCCCGCCCCTCGCCAGCGCGATCGCCAGATTGGCCGCCAATGTCGAC
>CAXTFF010000221.1:0-3880 GCA_964243325.1 uncultured Sphingomonas sp. | reverse complement strand
TCCAGCTTCGCCTCCAGCACCGGCATCGGCAGCGCGCCCGTGTCCAGCACCTGCGCATGGAACGCCCGCGCGTCGAACCGCGCGCCCATCGCGGCCTTCGCCTTCGCCTTCAGCCGCAGGATGGTCAGCTGCCCGACCTTGTAGGCCAGCGCCTGGCCGGGGATCGCGATGTACCGCTCCACCTCCGCCGTCGCGTCGCTCTCGGGCATGGGCGAGTTGCCGAGCATGTACCGGATCGCCCGCTCGCGGCTCCAGCCCTTGGAATGCAGCCCGGTATCGACCACCAGCCGCATCGCGCGCAGCATCTCGTCGTTCAGCCCGCCCATCCGCTGGTACGGATCGGTCTCGACCCCCAGCTCCGGATACAGCGTCTCGGCGTAGAGCGCCCAGCCTTCCACGAACGCGGTGTTCCCGCCGAAGCGCATGAAGGCGGGCAGCGCCTCGTTCTCCTGCGCCAGGCTGACCTGGAAATGGTGTCCCGGCACCGCCTCGTGCAGGTACAGCGTCTCGACCCCCCACAGATACCGGTTGGGCAGGTCGTAGCTGTTGTAGAAGAACACCCCCGGCCGCGACCCGTCCGGGGTGCCGCGCTGGTACGACCCGGCCGCCGCCGTCTTCTCGCGGAACGCCGGCACCGGCCTGATCTCCAGCCTGGTCTTGGGCAGCAGCGAGAACTGCGTGGCGATCCGCGCGTCGATCCGCCTGCCCGCCGCCTCGTAGGCCAGCCTAAGCTCGTCCGCCGTCTTCGGCTGGAACCGCGGATCCGTGCGCAGGTGCTGGAAGAACCCGGGCAACGTGCCCTTGAACCCCACCTCGACCCTTTGCGCCTCCATCTCGCTCAGGATGCGCTGGACCTCCGACAGCCCCAGCCGGTGCACCGCGTCGGCCTTCATCGGCAGCGTCGTGTTCGCCTCGATGAGGTGGTCGTAGAGCGCAGCGCCGCCCGGCAGCGCCGACATGCCGACCGTATCGCGCGCACGCGGCAGGTATTCGGTCTGCAGGAACGCGCGCAGCCGCCGGTGCGCCGGGTTCAGCACGTCGCGGACCTGCCGCGCATAGGCCGCCGTCAACCGGGCCCGCTCTGCCGCCGGCACCGCGTCCGGGAACGTCTTGACCGGCGCGTAGAACAGCGACGCCTCGATGCCGCCCGCCAGCAGGTTGTCGATCTGGCCGATCACGTTGCGCACCACCAGCTTGGGCGGCGTGACCCCCCGCGCCGCGCCCGCCCGCGCGCGTGCGACCATGCGGTCGACCACCTGGGCGTATTGCGCGTTCCGGAGCAGGTTGTTGTCGTAATCCGCCGTCGTCTTGAACGGCGCGCCGCCCTCGCCCGACGCGATCTCGGGATAGAAGGTCTGAAGCCCGCGGAAATGATTGACCGGCAGCCCGTCGTTGATCCGCTTGAACGCGGGCGCGTAGCCACGCAGCTCGATCTCGTTGTCGGTCCGGAACACGTCATAGGCGATCCGGTCCACCGCCGACAGCTTCGCCCGGTCGATCCCGCGCAGGGCCTGGAGGTTGCGCTCGACGGCGCGCTGCTCCTCCAGTTCGTAGGCGTCGGTCAGGAGATCGCCGATCCGATCGGCGTAGCGCCCGTCGCCGCGCAGCAGCGCCTGGAGCGGGTTGCGCTTGAGCTGCGCCTCGTCGCTTTCCGCGAACAACCGCCGAAGCTCGCCGCCCTCGCTTCGCGCCCGCGCCACGGGCGGAGCTTGCGCGACGGACGAGGCGGGCAGGGCGGCGGCGAGCAGCAGGGCGATGGTGCGCAAGGTCGGCGGCTTTCGATCGAGGGACGCGACCCGCATAGCCGCCCGGACGCGCCCGGATAAGCCCCGGCCTTGAGGGACGCGCCCGATCCCGGCTAGGCCGGTCGCGAACGACCTGAAGGAAGCCCATGCCCTCCGGCCTAGTTGCCCTGCTCGACGACATCGCCGGCCTGACCAAGCTCGCCGCCGCCTCGCTCGACGATGTCGGCGCGGCCGCGGCCAAGGCCGGGACCAAGGCCGCGGGCGTCGTCGTCGACGACACCGCCGTCACCCCCAACTACGTCGTGGGCCTCGATCCCAAGCGCGAGCTGCCGATCATCTGGCGCATCGCCAAGGGCAGCTTGCGCAACAAGCTCATCCTCCTCATCCCCGCCGCCCTCCTGCTGTCCGCCTTCGCGCCCTGGGCGATCACGCCGCTCCTCATGATCGGTGGGCTGTTCCTGTGCTTCGAAGGCGCGGAGAAGATCATCGAGAAGTTCGGCGGCGGCCACGCGGGCGACGACGAACCCGCGCCGACCGATCCCAAGCAGCTGGAGGATCGGAAGGTCGCGGGCGCGGTCCGCACCGACCTGATCCTGTCGGCGGAGATCGTGGCCATCACGCTCGCCGACGTCGCCGCCTCGCCGCTCGTCCAGCAGGGCGTCGTGCTGGCGGTCGTCGGCGTCGGCATCACGGCGGCCGTCTACGGCGTCGTCGCGCTGATCGTGAAGCTCGACGATATCGGCCTCCACTTCGCCGGACGCGGCCCGGGCTGGTTACGCGCGTTCGGGCGCGGGCTGGTGGTCGGCGTCCCCCGGCTGATGACGTTCCTGTCGGTCGTCGGCACCGCCGCGATGTTGTGGGTCGGCGGGCAGATCGTCACCCACGGCGCCGAAGGTCTGGGTTTCGCCGCACCCGCGCACCTGATCGACGGAGCGGCCCACGGCGTGGGCGGCGCGATCGGCATCGTGCCGGCGGCGGTGGAATGGGTCGTGTCGGCCGCGCTCAACGGCCTCGTCGGCCTCGCGCTCGGCGCGATCATCGCCCTGATCGTCGGCCGCTTCCACCGCGCCAGGCACCGACCGCGCCCAAACCTCTCCTAACCGCGCCGATAGCATCGCTGCATTGCCGGGCGGGCCCGCGCCGCCCACTTAGCCGTCCATGGCGACACTCCTCGACCCCGACGCGCGCGGCCGCGTCATCCTGGTGGGCGCGGGCCCGGGCGATCCCGGCCTGCTCACCGTCCGCGCCGTGGCGGCGCTCGGGCAGGCCGACGTGGTCGTCCATGACGGGCTGATCGACCCCCGCGTCCTCGACCTCGCGCCCGCCGCCGCGCAGCGCATCTCCGTCGCCAAGCGGCGCGCGCGCCACACCCTCCCGCAGGAGGCGATCAACGCGCTCATCGTCGCCCACGTCCGCACCGGCGCGATCGTCGTTCGGCTGAAGGGCGGCGATCCCTTCATCTTCGGGCGCGGCGGCGAGGAGGTCGAGGCGGTGCGCGCCGCCGGCCTGCCGGTCGAGGTCATCCCGGGCGTGTCGGCCGCGCTCGGCTGCGCGGCCGAAGCCATGCTCCCCCTCACCCACCGCGACCACAGCTCGGCGGTCTCCTTCGTCGCGGGCCAGTGCAAGGGCCTGGCCGAACAGGACTGGTCGGGCTTGGCGGGCCAGGGCCGCACCCTCGTCATCTACATGGGCGTCGCGACCGCGGCTGACATCGCCGACAAGCTGATGGCCGACGGCGTCGCCCCCGACATGCCCGTCGCCGTCCTCGAACGCGGCACCCTGACCGGCAGCCGCGCCATCCGCACCCTCCTCGCCGACCTCGGCCCCATGGTCGCGCGCGAGGACGTGCTCAGCCCCGCCATCATCGTCGTGGGCGAGGTCGTCACCCTGTCCGATGCGCAGGACAAGCTCGCCCGCTGGGCGCGCGTCGCGGAGGCCGCGATATGAAGCTCCTCACCGGCAACGACCTCCCGACCGGCGACGTGGTCTGGTGGACCGGCCAGGCCTGGTCCCGCCATGTCGAGGACGCCGTCGATGTCGGCGCCGATGGCGAGATCGTCGCGTCGGCCGAGGAAGGCGCCCGCCGCGTCAACGGCCCCTACGTCATCGACGCGACCGCGACCCCGGGCGGCCCC
>CAXTFF010000220.1:0-3896 GCA_964243325.1 uncultured Sphingomonas sp. | reverse complement strand
GTCCTCCACCAATCCCCGAACCGCACCCGCGCGGCGGGCGTCATGTGCAGCCCCAGCTTGCTCCGCCGTTCCAGCGCGTCCTCCGGCGACCGCGCCCACTCCCGCTCCCGCATCCAGCGCGCCTCCAGGGCCGTCAGCCCAGCGCCGAACGCCTCGCCCATGCCCGCCTCGTCCGCGACCCCGTCGAGCAGGTCGGAAAGCATCGACCCGTAAGCCCGCGCCATCCGCTCCGACCGCGCCTCGCCCAGGAACGGCCAGCGCGCCCGCACTTCGGCCAGGTACGCGTCGAACGGCCCGATCTCCCCGCCGGGAAACTTCCGCTCCCGCGTGACCCGCTTCGCCTTGCGCCCCAACGCCGGGGCGAGCTTGCCCACCGCCTCCTCCGCCAGGTGCCGCGCGGTCGTGATCTTGCCCCCGAACACCGACAACAGCGCCGGCCCGCCCGCGTCCAGCTCCAGCACGTAATCGCGCGTCACCTCGCGCGCCTCGCTCGCGCCGTCGTCATAGAGCGGCCGGACGCCCGACCATGTGCTCGTCACGTCCGCAGGGGTGACCTGCCGCTTGAAATGCCCGTTCGCCGCCGCGCAGAGATAGGCGATCTCGTCGCCGTCGATCACCGCGTCCTCCGGCCGCTCGACGGGCACGTCGGTCGTCCCGATCTCCGTGCCCCCCTCGTACGGGATCGCGAACACGATCCGCCGGTCGGGCTGCTGGAGGATGTAGGCGTGGTCGCCGTCGTATAGCTTTGGCACGACGATGTGGCTGCCCTTGACCAACCGCACGCCCGCGCCGGCGTTGACTCCGAGCTTGCCCAGCATTTCCGCCACCCAAGGACCCGCCGCGTTGACCAGCGCCCGCGCGCGCGCCTCGCGCCCGTCCGACAGCCGCGCCGCCCACAGCCCGTCCTCGCGCCGCGCGCTCTCCAGCGCGGTGCGCGTCAGCACCTCCGCGCCGTTCGCGGCCGCGTCGACCGCGTTGAGCAACGTCAGCCGCGCATCGTCCACATACGCGTCCGAATAGACGAACCCCCGCCGCCCGTCCTTCAGCGGCGCGGTGTAGGCCGTGTCCGTGCGTTTGAGCCCGCGCGACCGCGCCAGCGTCGACCGCCCGCCCAGCCGGTCGTACAGCAGCAGCCCCGCGCGCACCAACCACCACGGCCTGACCGCGTTCGAGTGCGGCAGCACGAACCGCATCGGCCGGATCAGGTGCGGCCCCGCCTTCACCAGCCGCTCCCGCTCGCCGAGCGCGTGCGCGACGAGGCGGAAATCGTAATATTCCAGGTAGCGCAGGCCCCCATGGATCAGCTTGGTCGAAGCCGACGAGGTATGCTGCGCCAGGTCGTCGCGCTCGACCAGCAGCACCGACCAGCCGTTCAGCGCCGCCTCGCGCGCGATCGCGCAGCCGTTGATGCCGCCGCCGACGATCAGGAGGTCATAGGTCGCGGGATCGGCCATGGACCGTGACGTAAGGGGAACGAGCCCCTATCTCCACCCCATGCAGAAGAAAACGCCGGGCCTGCCCACCCGCCAGCAAGTGCTCGACTTCATCGCCTCCTCCGACGAACCCGCGGGCAAGCGCGAGATCGCGCGGGCGTTCGGCCTGTCGGCGCAGGACAAGATCGCGCTCAAGGCGCTGCTGGGCGACATGGCCGACGAGGGCCTGATCGACTCCGCCCCCGGTCGCTCGTTCCACAAGATGGGCGGGCTGCCCAAGGTCACGGTGCTCCGCGTCGCCGACGTCGACGACGGCGGCAATGTCTGGGCCGTCCCCGAACATTGGGAAGCCGACGTCCCGCCGCCCCGCCTGCGCGTCCGCGAGCGCAAGCGCGGCCAGCTCGGCATCGGCGAGCGCGTCCTTGCCCGCACCGAGGAGGCCGGGTCCGGCTGGATCGCGCATCCGCTCAAGACGCTCGCCAAGGCGTCCGAACAGGTGCTGGGCGTCCTGCGCGCGGACGGCGACCGTTTCTGGTTGATGGGCGTCGAGAAGAAGGAGCGGCGCGAGTTCGCCGTGTCCGACCTGGGCGGCGCGGCGGCGGGCGACCTGGTGCTGGCCGAGAAGACCGGTCGTCCCCCGCGCGTCACCGTGCGCGTGACGGAACGGCTCGGCGACCCCTTCGCCCCGCGCTCGTTCTCGCTGATCGCGATCCACAAGCACGGCATCCCCGATCATTTCGCCGACGAAACGATCGCCGAGGCCGAGGAGGCGGCGACCCGCCACATAGGTCAGGATCGTCAGGATCTCCGCCACCTGCCCATCGTCGCGATCGACCCCGCCGACGCCCGCGACCATGACGACGCGGTCTGGGCCGCGCCCGACGACGACCCCGCCAACGCGGGCGGCTGGCGCGCGATCGTCGCCATCGCCGACGTGTCCTTCTATGTCCGCCCCGGCTCGGAGGTCGACCGCGAGGCGCGGCGGCGCGGCAACTCGGTCTACTTCCCCGACCGCGTCGTGCCGATGCTGCCCGAGGTGTTGTCGGCCCACGTCTGCTCGCTGGTGGAAGGCGAGGACCGCGCCGCGCTCGCCTGCCACCTCCAGGTCACGCCGAGCGGGACGCTCAAGTCGTGGCGCTTCACCCGCGTCGTCCTGCGCATCGCCGCCAACCTGGCGTACGAGGAGGCGCAGGCGGCGATCGACGGTGAACTGGCGCATCCGCTGATCGACACCGCGCTCCGCCCGCTATGGGATTGCTGGCGCGCGCTGCTCGCCGCGCGCGAGAAGCGCGAGCCCCTCGATCTCGACCTGCCCGAACGCCGCGTCGTCCTCGACGAGAAGGGCCGCATCATGTCGGTCGCCCCGCGCGAGCGGCTCGACGCGCACCGCCTGATCGAGGACTACATGATCGCCGCCAACGTCGCCGCGGCCAAGGCGCTGGAGGCCAAGAAGTCGCCGGTCATGTACCGCGACCACGAACCGCCCAGCCGCGAGAAGCTGACCGCGCTGAAGGACTATCTTGAGACGTTCGGCATCCCCTTCACGCTCGGCCAGGTGATCCAGCCCAAGACGTTCAACCGCATCCTCGACCTCGTCGGCGACGCCGACTTCCGCCCGCAGGTGATGGAGCAGGTGCTCCGCACGCAGACCCAGGCCTATTACGGTCCCGCCAACACCGGCCATTTCGGGCTGTCGCTGGGCAGCTACGCCCATTTCACCTCGCCCATCCGGCGCTACGCCGACCTCCTCGTCCACCGCTCGCTGGTGCGCGCCTACGACCTCGGCGACGGCGCGCTCACGGCGGGCGAGGCGGAAGGGATGGAGCGCATCGGCCAGTCGATCAGCGGCTTCGAGCGCCGCGCGATGGAGGCCGAGCGCGACACGATCGACCGCTACGTCGCCGCCTTCCTGTCGGAGCGGGTCGGCCAGACGGTGGAGGCGCGGATCACCGGCGTCCAGAATTACGGCTTCTTCGCCACGGTGGAAGGGGTCGGCGGCGACGGCCTGATGCCCGTCCGCGATCTGGGCGGCGAGTATTTCCGCTTCGACGAGGCCGCGCGGACGCTGACGGGCGAGACCAGCGGCGAGACCTTCGCGCTCGGCCAGCGGCTCGAGCTGCGCTTGGCGGAGGCGAACCCCGTATCGGGGGCGCTCCGTTTCGAGCTGCCGACCGGCAAGGGCGCGGCGCGCGAGGCGGACCCGCGACGGGGCGGTGCCTCGCGGGTGCTGAAACGGCGGGGACGACCGGCCAACATCCGCCACCAGGGCGGGCGTCGCTGATCGCGGCGGTCAGCCGACGGTGAACGCCAGCCCTGCCTTGGCCCGAAGCCGGTCCCGCAGTTCGGGGCCCATCAACGCGCCGGGCGTCCACACGCCGCCCTCGCCCTCGACGTCCTGAACGAGGCACAGCGCCGCTTCCGCGATCATCTTGGAGGTGGAGCCGTAGCCGGGATCGCGGTCCC
>CAXTFF010000219.1:0-3906 GCA_964243325.1 uncultured Sphingomonas sp. | reverse complement strand
GGCGCAGGCCGGTCAGGACCTCCGTCACCGTGCCGTCGGTATCGCCCGTCGTCACCTGACGCGCCACCGGCTGCCCGTCCGCACCGCGGACGAACACGCGCTGCGTCCCGCCGCGGCCGACGGTGGCCGTGCGCTCGGGCCGCCCCTGCCCGCCGCCGCGCCGCCCGCGCGGCACGATCGCGCCCGCGATCCCGCCGCCTCCCGCCCCGCCCGCGCCCGGCCGGAACCGGAAGGCGGCGTTGGGGACGAGCAGCACGCCCTTCTTCTCGCTGGTGACGATCTCGGCGGTCGCCGTCACGCCCGGCCTGAGCTCCCCGCCCCGGTTGGCGACCGACAGGTCGGCGGCGTAGCTGACCACCTGCCCCGTCGCCGCCGTCGTCGTGGTCGACGCCGCCGCGCTGCTGACCGTTAGATTGGACCCCAGATCGACGCGCGTGATCGCCGCCGGGAAGGTCCGCCCGGGAAACGCGTCGACCACGAAGCTGGCACGCTGCCCGACCTGGACCGCGCCCACGTCCGCCTCGTCGATCGCGACCTCCAGCTTCATGCGCGTCAGGTCCTCCGCGATCACGAACAGGGTCGGCGTGTTGAACGACGCCGCCACCGTCTGCCCGGGATCGACCGCGCGCGCGAGCACGACGCCCGCGACCGGCGAGCGGATGATCGCCCGCGCGCGCTGCGTCGCGCTCTGCGCCAGCTGCGCGCGCGCGGCCGTCACGTTGGCCTGCGCGACGCCGAGCGCGGCGACCGCGCGCTGCGCGTTGGCGCGGCCCGTCTGCAGCTCGGCGGCGGACGGCACGCGCCCGCCCGACAAGCGCCGGACCTCCTCCAGCCGCGCGAGCTGCGCCTGCGCCTCGCCCACCGTCGCGCGCGCCTGGTTGACGCCTGCGACGTTGGCGGCGAGCGCGGCCTCGCCCTGCCGGATCTGCGCGTCGAGCTGTTCGGGGTCGATCAGCGCCAGCGCCTGCCCCGCGCTGACCCGGTCGTTGACGTCGGCCACCACGCGCGTGACGAGGCCCGACAGCTGCGAGCCGACCGTCACCTGGTTGGTCGGCGCGAGCTTGCCCGTCGCCGAAACGCTGACCTGGAGGTCGCCGCGCCGCACGGGCGCGGTCGAATATTCCACGGCCGTCTCGCCGCCGAAGCAGCGCGCCAGCGACAGCGCGATCAGCGCGAAGCCCGCGGCGACCAGCGCCCATTTGACCCAGCGTCGCCAGCGGGGCGCGGGCTTCACGCCCAGGAAATCGTCGATCTGCGCGTCGGCCATCAAGGGGTCCCTGTCTGTTCGGGCGCGACGGGCGTGACCGCGTCGTCCCACCCGCCGCCCAGCGCCGAGAAGAGCTGCACGGTCGCGGTCGCCGCGTCCGCGCGCGCGTTCGTCGCGCCGTTGCGGGCGTTGAACAACGCCGCCTCCGCCTGCGCCAATGTCGTGAAATCGGTCAGCCCGGCGCGGTACTGGCTACGGCTGAGCGTCGCGAAGTTGGTCGCCGCGTCCAGCGCCACCCCGAACTCCCGCTCGCGCGCCTGCGCCGACCGGAGCGCGGCCAGCGCGTTCTCCACATCCTCCAGCGCGGTCAGCACGGTGCCCCGGTAGGCCGCGAAAGCGATGTCCGCGCCCGCCCGCGCGCTCCTGACCTGGCTCCGCAGCCGCCCGCCGTCGAAGATCGCCTGCGTCACGCCCGCGAACAGCGCGCCGGTGATCGCGTCGCCCAACCCGCCCAACGCCGACGCGTTGGTGTTGATGTTCCCCGACAACGCCAGGGCGGGATAGAGGGCCGCCTGCGCCACCCCGATCTCGGCGGTCGCCGCGGCGAGCTGGCGCTCGGCCGCGCGGATGTCGGGCCGCCGCCGGAGCGTGTCGGCGGGCAGCCCCGCGCCGACCACGCGCGGCCCCGTCGGGATCGGGCGGGGGGCCGCGAGTTCGGGCTTGAGCGCGCCGGGCGCCTGGCCCGTCAGCACGCCCAGGCGCGAGAGCGCGGCGTTCAGCTGCTGCTCGAATTGCGGGATGGTCGCGGCGGTCTGCGCGCGCTGCCCGCGCGCCTGCTCGACATCCAACGAAGTGGCGAGCCCGGCCTGCACCCGGAACCCGGCGATCTCCAGATTGTCGTCCTGCAGCGCCAGGCTGGAGCGGGCGTTGGCGATCTGCGCCTGCAGCCCGCGCGCGACCACGTAGTTCTGCGCGACCTCGCTCTGCACCGTCAGCAGCACGGCGGCCTGGTCGAACCCCGACGCCGCGTACTGCGCGCGCGTCGATTCGATCGTCCGCCGGACCTCGCCGAAAAGTCCGACCTGATAGCGCGCGTCGAGCCCGACCGAGAAGTTGCCGCCCGCCGAGCGCGTAATCGTCGTGATCGTTCCGTCGGGCAGCGTCACGTTCGTGCCCCCGCCCACCAGATTGAACGAGCGGTTGTAACCCGCCGACCCGTTCAGCGTCGGCAACAGGCCGCCGCGTGACTGGAGCAGCCCCTCGCGCGCCTGCCGCAACCGCCCGACCGCCTGCGCGATGTCGAGATTGGCGGTCGCGGCCCGCTCCACCAGCCGCCCGAGCACCGGATCGTCGAACCGCGTCCACCAGCGCGTCAGGTCCTCGCGCACCGGGGACGCCGGCACGGAATAGGCGTCCGGCACCCCGAGTTCGGCCGCCCCGCGCGGGCGGTAATCGGGACCGACCGTGCAGCCGGCGAAGGCGAGCGCGGGCAGGACCGCGCCCCACGCGCGCGCCGCCTCGGCAAGGGACCGCCGGGAGCTGATCACGTTCCTCATCGCTGGGGTCTGAAGCGGATCGGCGGTGAACGGGGGATGAGCGGCCCGGCCCCTCACTCCAGCTCCAGGATGACCACGTCCACCGCCAGGCTCTCGCCCGCCTTCGCCTCGACCGCCTTGACCCGGCCCGCCTTTCCCGCGCGCAGGATGTTCTCCATCTTCATCGCCTCGACGACGGCCAGCGGCTGCCCGGCCTCGACCACGTCGCCCACGCCTACGTCGAGCCGCACGAGCAGCCCCGGCATCGGCGCGAGCAGGAAGCGCGACAGGTCGGGCGGGACCTTGTCGAGCAGGTGCCGCGCGTAGGGCGCGACGCGGGCGGGCAGCACGCGCGCGACATGCGACGCCCCGCGCGTGGTGAGGCGGAAGCCGGTGGTCGTGCGCGCCAGCCGGACGGCCAGCGTCTCGCCGCCCCGCTCGACCTCCACCATCCGGTCGCCCGGCGTGTATTCCATCGCAAGGTCGAGCTGCCCGCCGTCCACCAGCAGCGTGTCGCCGTCGATCAGCACCTGGTGCGACGCTCCGTCGATCTTCACGACCCACTCGCCCGGCGGCGGCAAGCGCCGGCCCAGCTGCCCGTCCACCCGCCGCGCGCGGTCGGCGTGCGCGGTCGCGGCGAACGCGGCCGTCGCCGCCAGCGTCCGCACCAGTTCTCCGCCCGCGGGCGCGCCGGTGAAGCCGTCCGGGTATTCCTCCGCGATGAACCCCGTCGTGATCGCGCCCGACCGGAAGCGCGGATGCTGCATCAGCGCCGACAGGAAGTCGAGATTGTTGCCCGGCCCCTCGATCTCGAACGCGTCGAGCGCCTGGACCTGCGCGTCGATCGCGGCCGTGCGGGTCGGCGCCCAGGTGATCAGCTTGGCGATCATCGGGTCGTAGAACATCGACACCTCGCCGCCCTCGAGGACCCCGTCGTCGACGCGGACATAAGGAGCTGCCTCGTCCTCCGGCTTGCCGGTCGCGGGCGGGTTGTATCGCACCAGCCGCCCGGTGCTCGGCAGGAACCCGCGATACGGGTCCTCCGCATAGACCCGGTTCTCCACCGCCCAGCCGTTCAGCTTCACGTCCTCCTGCCCGAACGCCAGCTTCTCGCCCGCCGCCACCCGGCTCATCTGCTCGACCAGGTCGAGCCCGGTCACCGCC
>CAXTFF010000218.1:0-3906 GCA_964243325.1 uncultured Sphingomonas sp. | reverse complement strand
GGCTGGAGCACCAACGCCGCGAGCAGCCCGGCCGCCGCCAGCGACGCCGCGCCCGCGACCGCGCGCCAGCGCTTGGCCGCGCGCATCCCGTCGCGGCCCGGATCGCGGTCGCCCGGCAGCGCGGCGAGGATGCGCGCTTCCAGCCCGCCATCCGGCTCCACGGCCTCGCCTTGCGCGAACATCGCCGCCAGCCGGTCGCGCCACCATTCCACCGCCTGTGCGAAGTCGCGGTCGGACAACAGCAGCCTCAGCGCCGCCGCGCGCTCCCCGCCCTCCAGCAGGCCGAGCGCGAGCTCGCCCGCCGCGGCGTCGCGCTCCTCAGGCGTCATCGGTCATGCAATCGCGCAGGCGGGCCAGCCCGCGCCGGACCCAGCTCTTGACGGTGCCCACCGGCACGCCGCGCCGCCCGGCCAGCTCGGCATAGGTCAGACCGCCGAAGAAGGCGGTGCGGATCGTCTCGCGCTGCGTTCCGTCCAGCCCCTCCAGGCAGAACAACAGCCGCCGCTCGTGCTCGTCGAACAACAGGCCCGCCGCCGCGTCGGGCCGGGGGTCGGGCACCGCCTCGGCCTCCTCCGAACCGCCGGCGATCCGGTGCGGGTGCTGCCTGCGCCAGTCGATCGCCCGGTTGCGCGCGATGGTGGCCAGCCAGGTGATCGGGCTCGCGCGTCCGGGCTCGAACGCCCCCGCGCGCCGCCACACCGTGAGATACACTTCCTGCAACACGTCCTCGGCCGCCTCCCGCGTACCGCAGATACGCAGGCAGATCCCGAAAAGCTTCGCCGACGTCAGGCGGTACAGCCGCTGGAACGCGATGCGGTCCTCCGCGCCCGTGGCGACGATCGCCTCGACCAGGGTCGCTCGGTCGGTGTCCCGATCGGTCGTCGGCGCGGGCGGCGTCATCGCGGACGGGGTACCGGCAAGATCGGGTCCCCGCAATTTATTTCCAGCGCATTAACAAACGTCAACTCGCGCCGCATCCTTTGTCGGGCAGGGGCGTAGCTGCACTCGAAGGCGGCGGGCGACGCGCGCGGCCGGAAAAGTCGTTTGTTCAGTTCAGGGAGGATTTCATGCCGGACACCGCCGAAATGATCGAGGCGTTCGACGCCCGCGCCAGGCGGCGCGATTTCTTCAAGTCGGTGGTCGGGGCCGCGGTGGTCGGGGCCGGCGGCTTCGCCTTCGCCAACGCCGCGCAAGCCCAGGCGGTGACGGACGCCGACATCCTGAACTTCGCGCTCAACCTCGAATATCTCGAAGCGCAGTTCTATTCCTTCGCCTTCTTCGGCACCGGCCTCGCCGCCTCGGACCTGACCGGCACGGGCCCGCAGGGCGCCGTCAGGGGCGGTCGCGCCGTCACCTTCGCCGACCCGATCGTCCGGCAATATGCCCGCGAGATCGCGCAGGACGAGATCGCGCACGTCAAGTTCCTGCGCTCGGCGCTCGGCGCGGCCACGGTGGCGCAGCCGGCGATCGACATCCGGGGCGGCGCGGGCGGCCCGTTCGCGGCGGCCGCCACGGCGGCGGGAGTGCCGGGCGGCGCGGACTTCGACCCTTATGCAAGCGACGACGCGTTCCTGCTCGGCGCGTACATCTTCGAGGATGTGGGCGTGACCGCGTATAAGGGCGCGTCGCCGCTCATCACCAACAACACGTTCCTGGACGCGGCGGCGGGCATCCTGGCGGTGGAGGCGTTCCATGCCGGCATCGTGCGCGGCTCGCTCTACGCCCGCGGCGTGAACACCCCGGCGCTGCGCACCAACGCCGACCTGATCTCCAACGCGCGCGACTCGCTCGATGGCACCACCGACCTCGATCAGGGCATCTCGCCCGTGACGACGCAGTTCGGGGCCAGCTCGAATTTCGTGCCCACGGACGCGAACGGCATCGCCTTCAGCCGGACCACCGGCCAGGTGCTCAACATCGTCTATCTGAACAAGGCGGCCGTCACGATGGGTGGGTTCTTCCCCGCCGGCGTCAACGGCACCATCCGCACCAGCGCCGCCAACTGAGCGGGAAGGGGAGTTATCACCATGAGCAACAAGCAGAGCCTTCTCGACATGCTCGACCAGGCGGAGAACCAGCGTTCCGCCCGGCGCGGCTTCATCCGGATGTGCGGCGGCGCGGCGGCCATGGCCGGCGGCTTGTCGATGCTGTCGGCGTGCGGCGGCGATGACGACGACAATTTCGTTGATGTCGCGACGCCGTCGCCGACGCCGGCGCCCTCCACGGGCGTCACCGACGTCGACATCCTCAATTTCGCGCTGTCGCTCGAATATCTGGAGGGCAACTATTATTCCTACGCCGTTTCCGGCGCGGGGATCGCGGCGGGGCTGCAGACGGGCACGGGCACGCAAGGCGCGGTCGCGACCGGCAGCGGCGCGGGCGCCGCGCGCCAGGTCGCCTTCACCGACCCGGTCACGCAGCAATTCGCCCGCGAGATCGCCGCGGACGAAATCGCGCACATCACCTTCCTTCGCGGCGCGCTCGGCGCGGCGGCGGCGGCGCAGCCGGCGATCAACCTGTCGGGCAGCGCCAGCGTGACGATCGGCGGCGCGGCCACCGTCGGGGCGTTCACCGCCGTCGCCCGCGCGGCGGGCGTGGTCGGCGCGACCGAGATCTTCGATCCGTTCGCCAACGACGAGAACTTCCTGATCGGCTCCTACCTGCTGACGGACGTCGGCGTGACCGCCTATCGCGGTTCCGCCCGGCTAATCACCAACAAGACGTTCCTGGAGGCGGCCGCGGGCATCCTGGCGGTGGAGGCGTATCACGACGGCGTGATCCGCTCCTCGCTCTACGCCCGCGGACTCGCCGCCCCGAACATCTTCACCAACGTCCAGCGCATTTCTGACGCGCGCGACGGGCTGGATGGGTCCACCGACCTCGACCAGGGCATCGGCACCGCCGCCGAGGCCAACCTGGTGCCGACCGACGCGAACAGCCTGGCGCTCGGCCGCACGGCCGCGCAGGTGCTGAACGTCGTTTATAACAACCGCACATCGGTTAATTCGGGAGGCTTTTTCCCGGCCGGCGTCAACGGAACCATTCGAGCGAGCGCCACCAGCGGTCCTTGATCGCTGCTTGCGGCCAGTTCACGGTTGCACGGGCCGCTTCGCAAGGAGCGGCCCTTTTTCATTGGCGCTTGCGCGCTTTTAGACATACTGGATCATGATCCCCGGGGTGGTGCAGATCGGCATCTGAGAGGCGACCACGAGATCGCGACCCGCCGAACCTGATCCGGTTGACACCGGCGTAGGGAGGGAGAGGCGGCCTCGCCCGTGCTCCCTCCCATAATTGGAGAGAGCACCATGGCCGACATGCCCGCCCGCACCGAAATCGGCGTCACCACCGGACCCATCCGGGGTTCGCGCAAGGTCCATGTCGGCCCGCACCGCGTCGCCATGCGCGAGGTCGTGCTCGGCCCCTCCTGCTCCGAGCCTCCCTTACGCGTCTACGATCCGTCGGGTCCCTACACCGACCCGGCCGCGCGGATCGACATCATGGCCGGCCTCCCCGAACTCCGCCGCTCCTGGATCGAGGCGCGCGGCGACGTCGAGCCCTACACCGCCCGCGAACTCCGCCCGGAGGATAACGGCCAACTCGGCCCCGACCGCTCCGGCGGCGTCCAGCCCTTCCCCAACGTGACCAAGCGCCCGCTCCGTGCCCGTGCCGGCGCGAACGTCACCCAGATGCACTATGCCAGGCGGGGCATCATCACCCCCGAGATGGAATATGTCGCCACCCGCGAGAATCTCGGCCGCGAGATGCTGCGCGATCACGTCCGCGACGGCGAGAGCTTCGGCGCGGAGATCCCCGACCACGTCACCCCCGAGTTCGTCCGGTCCGAGATCGCGCGCGGCCGCGCGATCATCCCCAACAACATCAACCACCCCGAATCCGAGCCGATGG
>CAXTFF010000217.1:0-3906 GCA_964243325.1 uncultured Sphingomonas sp. | reverse complement strand
AGGAGTAGTATTGGAGCTGGCCGAGCTGGCCGGCGATCTGCGGCATGGCGGTGGATACGATCGTCGCCTCGATCGCGATCATGAACGATGCGGCCATGACGGCGGCAAGGACGAGAGGACGGCGGATGGCGGGGGGTACCGCCACCGGAGGCGTGTCGTTCATCGCGTTCATGTCGAGGACATCCGTCCGCAAGTGCGGACGAGGGTCCGGCGCTCCGCCAAGGTCACCATTCGATCCCGATCTTGCCGAAATGGCCGCCGCTCATCTCGAACCGGAACGCGTCGGCCAGCCGTTCCAACGGGAAGCGCCGGTCGATCACCGGCCGGATCGCGCCGCCGTCCAGCGCGCGGACGAGGTCCTGCTGCTCGCGCCGGCTGCCGACGATCAGCCCCTGGAGCCGTGCCTGCTTGGCCATCAGCGCCGCGGTCGGAACCTCGCCGCCGGTGCCCGTCAGCACGCCGATCAGCGAGATGTGCCCGCCGACGCGGACGGCCTCGATCGACTGGGCGAGCGTGCCGGGACCGCCCACCTCGACCACATGGTCGACGCCGCGCCCGCCGGTCCAGTCGCGCACCGCCCGGCCCCAATCCGCCCGCTCGCGGTAGTTGATCGTGAACTCGGCGCCCAGGCCCCGCGCCCGTTCGAGCTTCCCGCCCGAGGACGAGGTGATCGCGACATTGGCGCCCATCATCCTGGCCAGCTGCAACGCCCAGATCGACACGCCGCCGGTGCCGAGCAACAGCACCGTGTCGCCCGCCTTGAGCCTGCCGTCGACGACCAGCGCCCGCCACGCGGTCAGCCCGGCGGTGGTGATGGTCGCCGCCTCGACCGCATCATAGCGCTTGGGCGCGTGCGTGAACGCCGTCGCCGGCAGGACCACGTGCTCCTGCGCGAAGCCGTCGATGCCGTCGCCGGGCGTGCGGCGGAAGTCGCCGACGGTCGGCGCGCCGTCCAGCCAGTCGGGGAAGAAGCACGAGACCACCATGTCGCCGACGGCGAACTCGGTCACCGCGGAGCCGACCGCCTCTACCACGCCCGCGCCGTCGGCGAGCGGCACGCGTCCGTCCGCGCTCGGCATCCGGCCGGTCGCCACGCCGAGATCGTGGAAATTAAGCGAGCCGCCGTGCAGCGCCACCCGGATCCCGCCAGGACCGGGATCGCCGGGATCGGGCCGGTTCTCCGGCACCAGCCGGTCCAATCCGGCCGGCGAGCGCAAAGCCATCACCTTCATGCGAGCTTCCTTTCAGTGAGTCGGAGACGACGCCTTGGAATCGGAACCGCATCCCAATGCGGCGTGCTTGTTCCAGTGGCCGCTATGCCGATCCCAACGAGTCCAGCGTCTCCGATACCCGGCGGCGCAACCCCGGCTCGCGCGTGATCTCCAGCATGGCCGCCAAGCTGGTTCTCGCCGCGGCGACGTCGTCGTCGACGAGTTCGAGCCGGGCACGCTCCCACCACGCATGTCCATGGCCCGGCGCCATGACGGTCATGCGGCCGTAGAGCTCCAGCGCGCGACGCCCTTGTCCCGACTGCTCCGCCCGCGTCGCCTGGTTGAGCAGAAGCCTGACCAGGATGGCGCGGTTGGGCATCGCCGCCACGTGACGGACCGCGGCGGCACCGTCGGGGCTCATCGCGGCGACCATCGCGGCCAGTTGGTCGCGCGAGATCGCGATGCCGCCCCGGAACGGATCGACGATCACCGGGGCGGCCTCCTCCCCGACCAGGACGAGGACGTGGCCCGGCACGTCGAGCGCGTTCGCGGTCCAGCCGACCTTGCGCGCGGCGGCCACGTATAGGATCGACAGGCTCACCGGCAGGCCACGCCGTCGTTCGAGGACGCTGACGAGGTCGGCGTTGGCCGGATCGTCGTAGGTGTCGCGGTCTCCGGTGAAGCCGAATTCGCCGGCCAGCACCGACGACAGGGCATCGGCGCGCCCGCGGGCGGTGGCCGCGTCGCTCCCGACCATGGCGAGCCGGGTCGCCACCGCTTCGAGCAGGTTCCGGTACGGCGCCAGGTCGGCGCCGGGATGGTCGAGCAGCGCAAGCGACAACGCCGCATCGTCCAAGACGATCTCGTCGTCGTCGACGAGGCCGAGGCGGATCAGGGCGTCATCCATTCCCCCGAGATGGGGACCGTGCCGGCGGCTGCAAAGCCGCGGCGTCCGCGAAGGTGGAAACTAAATCCGGCCGGACCAAAAAGACCGTGCATCCTCAAGCGTCGCCCCACGGTCGATCCGAAGGTGGACCGCACGCCCGGCTTTGGAGGCATCCGGGGCGATCAGCGCCGAGCGGCGACGGCGACCCGTGCGCCGAGCCGCCACCCGGCGACATCGCCGTAGCCGGTGCCGAGGGGCTTGGGTCCCGGTAGGGTTCCGGTTCTCAGCCGTCGTCGGGTCGGGCACCGCGATCACCGTCGCAGTGCAGCCGCCTGAAGTTGGTCGAGCCGATCCTTGCCCTGGAAGGCGAACATCCAGCCGGGATACTCAGTCGGCAGCCGGCTGATCTCGGACAATCGGGCGAGTTCTTCGGTCGACAGCGAAACCTTCGTCGCGGCGATGTTGTCGACCAGTTGCTCGTGCCGCTTCGCGCCGACGATGACGCTGGTGACCACCGCCTGATGAAGCAGCCAAGCGAGCGCGACCTGCGCGACCGACGCGCCCTTGGCCTCGGCGATCGGCCGCATGGCGTCGATCGCGTCGAAGGCGCGGGTGCGGTCGACCGGCGGGAAATCGAAGTCCGCGCGCCGGCCTTCCTCGCCGCCGTCGCGGGTGTACTTGCCCGACAGCAGCCCTCCGGCGAGCGGGCTCCATACCATCAGCCCCAGCCCTTCGGACCGCAGCATCGGCGCCAGCTCGCGTTCGAGATCCCGGCCGGCGAGCGTGTAATAGGCCTGAAGGCACTCGAACCGATGCAGGTTCAGCCGTTCGGACAGCCCAAGCGCCTTGGTGATCTGCCACGCGGCCCAGTTCGACACCCCGACATAGCGGACATGGCCATGCTGGACGAGCGTGTCGAGCGCGCGCAACGTTTCCTCGATCGGGGTCGCGGCGTCGAACCCGTGGATCTGATACAGGTCCACATGGTCGAGCTGGAGCCGCTTCAGGCTCGCCTTGCACGCGTCGATCAGGTGGTAGCGCGTGGCCCCGCGTCCGTTCGGACCTTGCCCGGTCTGGCCGAAACCCTTGGTCGCGATCACCACCTCGTCGCGGGCGACGCCCAGATTGCGAAGCGACTGGCCGAGGATCACTTCCGACTGCCCGCCCGAATAGACGTCGGCCGTGTCGATGAAGTTGACCCCGGCCTCGATCGCCGTGCGGACCAGCGCGTCGGCGTCGTCCTGCCGCACGTCGGCGATCTTGCTCCAGACCTCTCCGTCGCCGCCGAAGGTCATGGTGCCGAGGCAGAGTTCCGAGACGAACAGGCCGGTGCGGCCGAGCTTGTTGTAGCGCATGTGGATTTCCAGCGATGAGGGGCGGAGGGGAGAACCCGCCCGGCCCCGGCGGTCGTGGATGCCGGGGCCGGGCGGATCAGCCGTGCGGGCGCATGACCACCTTGATGACGCCGTCCTCCTTGTCGCGGAACTTGGCGTACATCTCCGGCGCGTCTTCCAGGCTCGCGGGATGGGTGATGACGAAGCTCGGGTCGATCGCGCCCGCCTCGATCTTCTCCAGCAGCGGCCTCGTATAGCGCTGGACGTGCGTCTGGCCCATCTTGATCGTCAGGCCCTTGTTCATGGCGGCTCCGACCGGCAGCTTGTCGGCCACCCCGACATAGACGCCGGGAACCGAGATCGTCCCGCCCTTGCGGCAGCTCATGATCGCTTGGCGCAGCACGTGGACGCGGTCGGTGGTTCGGCTGATAGCCGTCGAGCAGGTGGAGGTCCGAGCCGCAGATCGCGCAGGCGG
>CAXTFF010000216.1:0-3919 GCA_964243325.1 uncultured Sphingomonas sp. | reverse complement strand
GTCGTAAACGGCGCGCGAGACGCCCAGGCTCGCGCCGAAATTGACGCCGTAGCGCAGTTCGCCGCCGATGCCGACATTGCCGCCCGCCTCCGTATTGGAGAACGGCTCCTCGCGCAGCGCGTCGCGGCGGACGAACGGGCCGACCGAGGCGACGATCGTGGGCGTCACCGCGCGCTCGTAGGTGCCGTACAGGCCCGTCTGCCAGCCGTCATAGGCGCGGTCGAACAAAGCGCGGGTATGGCGGACGTCGAGCTGGAAGCCGAAACGGTCCTTGGCGCTCGCGACCGTCTGGCCGCCCAGCCGTGCGCCGATCTGGCGGCTGACGGCGTCCCCGCCGAACCAGCGATGCGCGGCGACCCCCTGAAGCGACGCGCTGGTGGCTGGCGAGAAACGGTATTCCGCCCCGGCCGCGCCCTGGACGATCTGGTCGTCGAAGGTCGAGCGCTTGTACTCGGTGCCGATCGCGTCGAACTCGGCGATCGCGGACACGCGCTGGCTCACGGGCAGGCGCAGGCCCGCCGACAGCTGGCCGACCACGCCGACGCCCGACCGGGCCTTGGCCTGGTCGTTCAGGTCGACGGGGATCTCCGTGTCGCCGAGCAGGATCGTCACCGACTGCGCGCTGGTCGCGTTGTTGATGTTGGTGTCGGGCGCGATGCCGAGATTGACGTCGAGCCGCCCGGTGCGCGCGCCGCGGATCGTGTCGCGCACCGTGCGGATCGTGCGCGCGATCTCTTGAGGCAATTCGGTGTCCTGCGCGGCCAGACCGAATTGCCGGTCGGCGCTCGCGGTCCTGCCCTGCTGGAGGAGGACGCGGCCGAGCTCCAGCCGGACGCGCGTCTGGCGCGGATCGTCCGCCAGGATCGCGCGGTACCGTTCGGCCGCGCCCTCGAGATCGCCGGTCTTGGACGCGATGTAGCCGAGCAGGAAACGCGTCTGGAGCTTGTATCCCGGCGCGAGCGCGAGCGCTTCCAGCAGCGGCCTGGCCTGCGCGTACTGCCCCTGCGCGACGAGCCGGTCGGCGGCGGCGAGCAGTTGCGCCGGGGTCAGCGTGATCCGGCAATCGGTCCCGTCGCAGGCGGGGGCGGGAGCCGGGACCGGCCGGTCCCCCGCGGGTTGCACCACCGGAGCTTGGGCCACGGCAGGGGCGGCGAGCGTCGCCAGGGCAGCGAACGCCGCCGATCGAATCACCATGGAACCCCGCCGCCCGTATCCTGCCTGCCGCCCTTACTTCTTCGCCCCGGCGAACGCGCCCAGTATGTCGAGCCGGCGGGTCGGCACGCCGCCGACGATCCGGAAATTGCCGCCGATGTTCTTGGCGTCGGGACCGTAGAAGGTGCCGTCGATCGAGCTTGCGCCCGCCACGTTGGTGACGCTGTTGACGCCCGTGAAGTCGACGGGGACGATTTGCCCGCCGACCAGCCTGAACTCCGCCGAGGAGAAGGCGCCGGAGAAGACCGAGCCCGCCTTGGCCCAGGCCGCCGTTCCGACGGCGCTGAAGGTCGCGCCGGCCGGGATGACGAGCGAGTCGCCGTTGACGACCGTGTTCTTGGAGAAGACCGGGCTGACGAGGCCAGATAGCGACAGCCCGACGGTACGCTTGGCGAAGTCGACGTCCACCCCGCTGGTTCCCGTGATCCACTGGAGCACGGAGGCGCTGCCGTCCTGGCGGGCGACCATGGTGGCCAGGAAGTCGCCCTCGAAACGTCCGATACCCTTGACGGGGACCTGGAGGGACGTGGTCTTGGAACCGAACACCATCACGCCCTGCTCGGAACCGAAGACGTTCGTCGCCGGGTCGAGCTGGCTGCGCTCGTAACCGGCGAGCGACACGAAGTCGCCGGTCGTGGTGGGGCGCTGGTAGAAGAAGGTGAACTGCGCGCCCGCCTCGATCGCCTGGAGGTAGTTGAAGCCCGCGAGCAGCGGGACCTGGTACTCGCCGGTGCGCGCATAGTCGGCCGTGGCGCGGTGCGCGGGATCCTGGAAATTGATCTTGCGGCTGAGATTGGCGTTCGGGTCGGCGAGCGCGAGCGTGAAGATGCCGGCGCGCGGATTGTAGGTGATCGTGCCCGTGGGGGCGGCAACCGTGCTCGCGTTGGCGGTGTAGAGGGTCGCGCCGTTCTTATCGACGCCCAGGAACTGGCTGGCGCCGACCGCGTCGAAGACGGTGGCGGCGGCGACGTCGAACAGGTCGGTCTGGCCCGTCGGGCCCGGCGTGGGAGTCGGGGTGGGCGTGGGCGTCACCGTTCCGCCGCCGGTCGGTGTCGGCGTGGGCGTCGGGGTCGAGCCGGGCGTTCCCGTGCCCGTCGCGGGCGGTGCGGCGGTGCCCGCGGACACCAGCGAGCCCGAGCCGCCCGCGCCGCCCCCGCCGCACGCCGCGAGCGAAAGGAACGGCAACGTCAGTAGAGCATGGATAGCGCGCATATGGAGGCCCCTGTTTCCCCGATTGATCATGCGGCCGGAGTAGGGAAAAAGGGTTAAAGGAGCCTGAAAGGGGACGCGCTCAGTCGACCAGCTCGCCGAGCACCTCCTCCACGCGCGCGACCCGCGCGCGCCGGTCGTCGATGCGCTCGGACAGGAGCCAGCGGCCGTTCTTCTCCAGGAGGCCGTCGATCTCCGGCGACGCCTGCCTGCCCTTGGGGGTGAGGGCGATGGCGGCCGGGCCGGCGTCGATCCTCTCCACCTCCGCCGCGCGGGCGAGGAGGCGGAGGCGGGTGAGCTGGAGCAGAGCGCGGGCGGGATCGGGGAGCGCGCCGAAGCGGTCCTCCAGCTCGGCCTCGAACGCGTCGAGCGCGCCTGAGTCGGCGATGCGCGCCAGACGGCCGTAGAGCGACAGGCGAACGTCGATCTCGGGGATCCAATCGTCGGGCAAGCGGCCCGCCAGCCCCAGATTGAGCTGGGGCGTCCACTGGTCGACGGCTTGCCCCCTAGCGGCGCGCAGCGCGTGGCCGAGCAGGTGCTGGTACAGGTCGATGCCGATCAGCTTCATGTGCCCGGCCTGCTCCTCGCCGAGCAGGTCGCCCGCGCCGCGCAGGTCGAGATCGCGCGCGGCGATGGCGAAACCGGCACCCAGGCGGTCGAACGCTTCGAGCGTGCGCAGGCGCTTGAGCGTCGCATCGGCGATCGTCCGGCCCTCCTCGGTCAGCAGCAGGATCTGGCCGCGCCGCCCGCCGCGCCCGACGCGCCCGCGCAGCTGGTGGAGCTGCGACAGCCCGAACCGGTCGGCATGGGTCACGATCATGGTGTTGGCGCGCGGTACGTCCAGCCCCGCCTCGATGATGTTGGTCGCCAGCAGCACGTCGCCGCGCCCTTGCGCGAACCCGACCATCGCTTCGTCGATCTCGGCGGCGGCGAGCTTGCCGTGCGCGGTCACGACGGTGAGTTCGGGCGCGAGCTTGGCCAGGCGTCCGGCCACCGCGCCCATGTCCTCGATGCGGGGGACGACCACGAAGCTCTGGCCGCCCCTGCCCTTTTCGCGCAGCAGCGAGGCACGGACGGCCACGTCGTTCCAGGTCTCGACGGCGGTGCGGATCGGCTGGCGGCGCGCGGGCGGGGTGGCGATGACGGACACGGACTGCAGCCCGACCATCGCCGACTGGAGGGTGCGCGGGATCGGGGTGGCGCTGAGCGACAGGACGTGGCCCGCGCCGAGCGCGGCGAGCTTGGCCTTGTCGGCCGCGCCGAAGCGCTGCTCCTCGTCGATGACGACGAGCGCGAGGTCGTGATACGCGACGCCCTTGCCCGCGACCGCGCCGGTGCCGATCACCACCTTGATCGAACCGTCGGCCAGGCCGGCGACGACGCGCTTCTTGTCGGCGGGGGTGCTGAGCCGCGACAGGCCCGCGACCTCGATGCCGGTTCCCTCGAAGCGGCGGGTGAAGGTCTCGATGTGCTGGCGGACGAGGACGGTGGTCGGGGC
>CAXTFF010000215.1:0-3920 GCA_964243325.1 uncultured Sphingomonas sp. | reverse complement strand
TCGACCTTCTTGCCCCGGAACGCGGTGCGCTCGATCTGCGCGCGGTGCGCGTCGTCGCGAGCGTAGAGCGACTTGGCCCCAACCGTCAGGCGATAGAGCGGCGGCTGCGCCAAGTAGAGGTGCCCGCGTCGGACGAGGTCGGGCATCTCCTGGAAGAAGAAGGTCATCAGCAGCGTGGCGATATGCGCGCCGTCGACGTCGGCGTCGGTCATGATAACGATCCGCTCGTAGCGGAGCAGACTCGCGTCGCAATCCTTGCGCGTGCCGCAGCCCAGCGCCTGGATCAGGTCGGCGATCTCCTGGTTCGCCAGGATCTTGGCGCTGGTGGCCGAGGCGACGTTCAGGATCTTGCCCCGGATCGGCAGGATCGCCTGGGTCTTGCGATCGCGCGCCTGCTTGGCCGATCCCCCCGCCGAGTCGCCCTCTACGATGAACAGCTCGGTCCCGGCCGGATTGTCCGCCGAACAGTCGGTGAGCTTGCCCGGCAGGCGCAGCTTGCGCGCCGAAGTGGCGGTCTTGCGCTTGACCTCGCGCTCCTGCTTGCGCCGGAGCCGGTCGTCCATCCGCTCGAGCACATAGCCGAGCAGCGCGCGCCCGCGGTCCATGTTGGCGCCGAGCCAATGGTCGAAATGGTCGCGCACCGCCTTCTCGACGAGCCCGGCGGCCTCGGGCGACGTCAGACGATCCTTGGTCTGCGACTGGAATTGCGGCTCGCGGATGAAGACGGAGAGCATCAGCTCGGAACCCGTCATGACGTCGTCGGCCGTCAGGTCCTTGACGCGCTTGTCCTTCACCAGCTCGCCGAACTGGCGGAGCGAGCGGACGAGCGCTTGGCGCAGGCCCTGCTCGTGCGTCCCGCCGTCGGGGGTGGGGATGGTGTTGCAATACCAGCTGTATGACCCGTCGCTCCAGAGCGGCCAGGCGACCGCCCATTCGACGCGGCCCTGGTGGCCCGGGAGATCCTGGGACCCCGCGAAGAACTCCGCGGTCGCGCACTCGCGCCCGCCGACCTGCTCGCGCAGGTGATCGGCCAGGCCGCCGGGAAACTGGAACACCGCCTCGGCGGGGGTGTCGTCGACGATGAGTTCGGGCGCGCATCGCCAGCGTATCTCCACGCCCGCGAACAGGTAAGCATTCGAGCGCGCGAGCCGGTGGAGGCGCGCAGGTTTGAAATGAAGCTCGGAGCCGAAGATCTCGGCGTCGGGGGTGAAGGCCACCGACGTGCCCCGCCGGTTGGGCGCGGCCCCGACCTCCTCCAATGCGCCCAGCGTCATCCCGCGCGCGAAACGCTGACGATAGAGCTTCCGGTCGCGCGCGACCTCCACCACCGTGTCGGACGACAGCGCATTGACGACGCTGACGCCGACCCCGTGAAGCCCGCCGCTGGTGGCGTAGGCTTTTCCTGCGAACTTGCCGCCCGAATGGAGCGTCGACAGGATGACCTCCAGCGCCGACTTGTCCGGGAACTTGGGGTGCGGGTCTACCGGGATGCCGCGGCCGTTATCGACGATCGTCAGCCGGTCTCCGGGCTCCAGCGTCACCTCGATCCGGGTCGCGTACCCGGCGACCGCCTCGTCCATGGCGTTGTCGATCATCTCGGCGGCGAGATGATGCAGCGCGCGCTCGTCGGTGCCGCCGACATACATGCCCGGGCGGCGGCGCACTGGCTCCAAGCCCTCCAGCACCTCGATCGAGGACGCGTCGTAACCGTCGGCAGGCTTCGTCGCGGTGGAGAACAGGTCGGAGGACATATCGGGAACCCATTAAGCGACGCGGGCCGTGCTGCCAAGCGACGGCCGCGGCGCGGCCTGTTGCGCCGAAGACACGGTTTCGATGTTTCCCTTCGCACACGCACCCAAAAGCGATTTCCGCCGTTACTGCATCCGAACCAACCCCAGGAGTCTCCATCGATGCGCCATACTTTGCTGACCGGCCTGGCCGGCCTGTCCTTCGCGATCGGCGCGCCCGCCTTCGCGCAGGACACCGGCACGACCGCCGTCGCCGATCCCGCCGTCCAGACGGCACCCGCGCCCTACGAGCCTGCCCCGACGACCTATGACCAGGCGCCCGCGACGACGACCGCCGCCGATCCGGCGACGGACGAGTTCCCGTTCAGCGGCGTGTATGTCGGCGGGTCGTTCGGCTACGACGCGCAGCCCAACGATGTCGGCTCGTCCATCCTGTTCGACGGCGGACTGAACGGAGGCTTCGGCGACGTGGTCTCGACCGCGGCGGGCGCGAACGCCTTCTCGCCGGGCTTCTGCAACGGCGCGGCGCGCGGCGCCACCCCGGCGCTGGGCTGTCGCAACGACCGCGACGGCATCGCCTATTACGGCCGCGTCGGCGGCGACTACCAGGCCGGCAAGATCGTCGTCGGCGTCATGGGCGAGTTCGGCAAGACCGAGATCCGCGACAGCGTCAGCGCCTTTTCGACCACGCCCGCCAATTACGTCCTGACGCGTGAAGTCGAGTGGGAGGCTTCCATCCGCGGCCGCGCGGGCTTCGTGGCGGGGCGCTCCACGCTGTTCTACGGCGCGTTCGGGCCCGGTTACGTCAGCCTCGACCGCAGCTTCAGCACGACCAACACGGCCAATTCGTTCGCGCAGCGCGGCAAGCGCCGCCAGTTCGGCATCACCGGCGGCGGCGGCGTCGAGCAGATGATCGGAAACAACTTCTCGATCGGTCTCGAGTACATGTATCACGAGTATGACGACGACCGTGCGCGCGTCCGCGTCGGCACGGGCACCGCGCCCGCGACCAACCCGTTCGTGCGGTCGGGCGGCGTCGACTTCCGCCGGTCGGACGAGAAGTTCCGCTGGCACAGCATTCGCGGTACGGCGGCGTTTCGGTTCTGAGCCCGGGGCGGCCTGCGGCATCATATGCAGCAGGCCGCCCAAATTCGGCCGGCGTAGCCTAGGCTACGACCGACGACGCGGCTTTGCCGCGGCGCTGGCGAGGAAAGGCCCGGTGGTCGCGCGACCGGCGGGCCTTTTCCGTTCCATCATTCATGAAACTCTTGCCCGGTCGCGGGCAAGGCCCGTGACGTCGAACGCGGCCTCAGCCGCGCCCGCCGGGCAGGCCGCGAGCGCCGGCTCGTCGGCTTCGCCGACTAGCGCGAGCGCGGCCCGCCGAACGCGATCGGCGGCGCGGCGCGGCGGTCCCGCCTGGGCAACTGCGCCTGATACGCGTGCCCGCAATGCGCCACGCAATACGGAAATCCTGGATTCACCTTGTCGCCGCAAAAGTGGAAGTCCGCCTCGCCCGGGTGCCCTAGCGGCCATTTGCACACGCGGTCGCTCAGATCGAGCAGGCCCGTCTTGCCCGCGATCTCGGGCGAGGGCTTGGCCGGCACCAGCCGACGCGGCGGCGCAGGGGTGAGCGGCGCCTGCTGCTCGCCCGGCGTCTGGCGAAGGAAGCCGCCGGGACCGACCGACCGAAGCACGGGCTGCGGCGCGGCCGGGACGATCGGGGCCGCCTGCACCTCGTTGTCCTCGTCGACCTCGTCGACCTCGTCGAGCGCGACAAGCTCGGGCTCGGGCTCGGGCTCGGGCGTCACGACCGGCTCGATCACGGACTCGGGCACCGCTTCCATGATCGGCTCGATCACGGTTTCCGGCTCCACCACCGTCGCGGCTAACTCGTTGGGGCGGACCGGCGAGGGCCGCGCCTGCAATTCCAGCCGGTGCGCCTTGCCGATCACCGCGTTGCGGCTGACCCCACCCAGCGCCTCGGCGATCTGGCTTGCGGTCTGCCCGGCCTCCCACATCGCTTTCAGCGTCTCGATACGCTCGTCGGTCCAGCTCATCTCGAAAACTCTCGGTTCTGGCGCCGGCGGTTGCGGCCCCGGGCGGCAGCCGTTACGCCGTCGCCGATGAGCAGCCACCCCCCGACGGAGTCGATGGTGCGGAGCGCCCCGGGCG
>CAXTFF010000214.1:0-3950 GCA_964243325.1 uncultured Sphingomonas sp. | reverse complement strand
CTCGTCGCCGATCTGCGCGCGTTCGAGCGGAGCCGGCTCGCGCTCGACACGGACGCGCTGCCGCTCGACGCGGTGGCGACGGACCCGGCCAGGACCGTCCGGCCGAGCGGCTTCGGCGGCGTCCATGTCGACTTCGTCGTCGACCGGACGCGCGCGAGCGCGCTTCTCCACCTGGTCGACGAGGCGGGCGTTGATCTGTCGCCGGGATCGACGCTGACCACCACCGCGGGCGAGGCGGTCTCGGTCGGCTATGACGGACTGGCGATGGTCGACCGACTGGGCGCGCGGAACCGGCTCGCCGTGCGCGGACGGGGGCTGGCGTGCACGGTCGCCTTCGACTTCCGCCCGGCGGAGGACGGCGCGCCCCTGCAGCGGATTGGGCCGCTCACCTGCGCGCGTTCCCCCTCCTACGCCGCGAGCGGCGGATCGTGACGGCGGCCCCGGCCGTTCGCGGCCCGGTTGTCGCCAGGGTGATCGCCAGGGTCATGCTGGCCCTGTGCGGCGCGTTGCTGTTCGCGCTCGGCGCGACGCCCGCGCACGCGCAGCGTTGCGACGCGTCGGCGACCACCATGGCGTTCGGCGACATCAGCACGGGCAGCAACGCGAGATACACCGCCACGGCGACGATCACCGTCAGCTGCACGGGCGGCAGCCGGGATCAAGAGATGGAGATCTGCCCGTATATCGGTGGTGGCGCCAGCCCCGGGGCGAACGGTCCACGCTACATGGTCGCCGGCGGCAACCGGCTCGCCTTCGACGTCTACCAGGACTCGTCCCTGTCGAACCGGTACGCGAACGGCGTCCAGGTCGGCGCCAATCGCGGCTACAGCTTCCAGCTGTCGCAGGCCGGCTCCGGCACGCTGCAGATCGCCGTCTATGGCGAGATACCGGCGGGGCAGCAGGGCGTGGCGCCGGGCAGCTTCACGGGCGACCTGTCCACCGGCGCGCAGATCGCGTATCGCGCCGGCTATGCCGGTAGCGGCGGCACCTGGGTCGACTGCGGCAATGTCGGTACCCGCAACGTCGACGCGTTCACGTTCACCGCCACCGCCAGGAACCTGGCCGCCTGTACCCTGGCCACCTCGGCCGTGCAGTTCGGCACGGTGCAGATCATCAACAGCGCCCGCGACGCGACGGGTACCATCTCGGTCAACTGTTCGGCCGGCGCGACGTTCTCGATAGGCATCAGCGGCGGCGCCAATGGCGGGACGAACGGCACGAACCGCAGGATGCTGAACGGCGCGTCGTCGATCACCTACGGCCTCTACCGCGACACGAACCGGACGGCCCCCTGGTACACCGACAGCGGCAACGTGCAGACCGCCACCGCGACGGGCGCCAGCCAGACCTTCACGGTCTATGGTCGCGTCCCGGCGCAGGCTACGCCGCCCGTCGGAACCTACGCGGACACGGTGGTGGTGACGATCACCTACTAGCGGCGACCTTTGAAGCGCGGGATCGCGACCAGCCGGCGCATCGCCCGCGCGCCGCCAGATCCCCGTCGCGCGATCGGCGCCGACCCGACATCCCACCAGGCTCGGGACTCGCCGTGCGCTCCGGCCAGGGGTGAACCGTCAGGGTGAGACCCGATTTGCCGGGCTGTGCCGAGCGGCCGCGTCCGCCCCGTCACGACCCTGGATGTCTGGCTCCGGCGACTGGGGGCGCGTCATCGGCAAGCGACTGGAAGATGCGCGATGGGTCCGGTTCTACATGGGATCGCCCCGACGACAGGGGTCGTCCGTCGAGCGGCACAGCGGGGCGAGGAGAGCCTGAGGGCCCCGGCTCGCAAGCACGGCGTCAGCCGCTTGCCCGAGTTCGATGGTGACAAGCGTCCGGAGCGTAGGTTTTAGCCGTACCCGATCGGCTACTTTGACATCGACATCGCCGAGGTCCGGACCGCCGAGGGCAAGCCCCACCGCTGGGATCGGGGCCCTATCGATGCGAGCGTCGTGATCTGCTTCGGGCTTTGCGACGGGACCCGGACGGGCGACCTGTCCCGGCTGACGGACGAGCAGGTGGAGCGCCCGCGGCCGTTCTTTCCCGAAAGCCGCGGCGGGCCCGGGTCATGATCGATGCGGCGTGCCCGACCCGAAGGGCGGCGTGGCCGACGCGCGCCGCGCGGCGCCGAGCCTGCGGGTGGGCAAGGGAATCCCGGCCGCCTGATCGGCCGCGCCAAAGGCGGCATGGAACACGAAGCCGGGCATCCCGGGCCGGAAGATCACGCGACGAGCCGGTCAGGTGCGACAAGCGCCGTCACCGGCACCGCCACCGCCATCCTCTGGCCGTGGGCGACGAGTCCCGGCGCTAGACCCGCTTATTCAGCCATCGCCTCCGCCGCGAGCGCTTCCGCCTCGATCAGCAGCGCGTCTTCCCCCTGATGCGTGGCGATGCGTTCGCGGCCGATCAGGACGAGGACGGGGACCGCGAGCGGGGAGACGCGGGGGAGGTCGATATGCACCATCGTCTCGGCCGCGCGGTCGAGCAGGTGCGCCAGCCGCCCGACGTCCGTCATGCGCGCGCGGGCGTCGTCCCAGGCGGCTTGCAGCAGCAGGTGCGTCGGCTCGTATTTCCTCAACACGTCGTAGATCAGGTCGGTGGAGAAGGTGACTTGGCGGCCCGTCTTGCGCTTGCCGGGGATCTGGCGCTCGACGAGTCCGCCGATGACGGCGACCTCGCGGAAGGCGCGCTTCAGGAGCGAGGAGCCTTGCACCCATTCGACGAACTCGTCCTCGAGGATGTCGGGGGAGAACAGGCTGGCGGGGTCGGTGATCGGCTCCAGCCCGAAACAGGCGAGGGCGTAGTCGTTCGACACGAAGCCCGTCGGCTTCAACCCCTGCGCTTCCATGCGGCGGGTGACGAGCATGCCGAGCGACTGGTGCGCGTTCCAGCCCTCGAAGCTGTAGGCGACCATGTAGTGGCGGCCCTCGCGCGGGAAGGTTTCGACCAGGAGCTGGCCGGGGCGGGGCAGGACCGAACGGCGCGCCTGGATCTCCAGCCATTCGCGCACGTCGTCGGGGAAGCGCGGCCATTCCTCGGGCGAGGCCAGGAAGCCGCGCACGCGGTCGGCGAGACTCGTCGAGAGCGGCATGCGGCTGCCGCCGTAGCTCGGCACGCGCGCGGGGCGGGAGGTGGCGCGGACCACCAGCTCCTCGGTATCCATCCGCTCGACCTCAAGGCTCAGCCCTGCGAAGAAGAAGGTGTCGCCGGGCGAGAGCGTCGCGGCGAACGCCTCCTCGACGCGGCCGAGGTTGCGGCCGTTCTTGAAGCGGACGCCGAGCATCGTCGCTTCGACGATGATGCCGGCGTTCAGGCGGTGCTGGACGACGAATTTGGGATGGGCGACGCGCCACGTTCCGTCCGGGTCGCGCGTCAGGCGTTTGAAGCGGTCATAGGCCTTCAGCGAATAGCCGCCGTCTTGGATGAAGCCGAGGACTTGGGCGAACACCGCGTCGGTCAGCGCCGAATAGGGGAGCGCGGAGCGGAGTTCGGCGAGCAGCCCTTCCTCGTGGAAGGGCGCGGCGCAGGCGCAGGCCATGACGTGCTGCGCGAGCACGTCGAGCGCGCCGGGGCGGAACAGGTCGGGATCGAGCTCGCCCGCCTCCACCGCGTCGAGCGCGGCGCGGGCTTCCAGGTATTCGAAGCGGTTGCCGGGGACGATGACGGCCTCCGACGCCTCGTCGAGGCGGTGGTTGGCGCGGCCGATGCGTTGGAGCAGGCGCGACGAGCCCTTGGGCGCGCCCATCTGGATCACGCAGTCGACGTCGCCCCAATCGACGCCCAAATCCAGGCTGGCGGTGGCGACGAGCGCGCGCAATCGCCCGTCGGCCATCGCCGCCTCCACTTTGCGCCGCGCCTCCAGCGACAGGCTGCCGTGATGGACGCCGATGGGGAGGCCCTGGTCGTTGGCCTTCCACAGGTCCTGGAAGATCAGCTCGGCGAGGCTCCTGGTG
>CAXTFF010000213.1:0-3977 GCA_964243325.1 uncultured Sphingomonas sp. | reverse complement strand
GGGGATCGTCGAAGGCGTGGACGAAGGTGAGGCCGCGCTCGGCCTCCAGCAGGCGGGCGTGGGCGTAGGCGGCGTCGTAGGTCTCGCCCTCGATCACGACGGTGGCGCGGTGGCCCTCGGTCTGCGTCACCTTGGTGATGGGGGTGGTGCGCGGCATGACGATGGTGGCCGGCACGCCGAGGCGGTTCGCGTGGTAGGCGAGCCCTTGCGCGTGGTTGCCCGCCGAGGCGGCGATCACGCCCTTGGCGCGCGCCCCCGGCGACAGCTGGAGCAGCGTGTTGAGCGCGCCGCGTTCCTTGTAGGCGGCGGTGAACTGGAGGTTCTCGAACTTCAGGTACACGGTCGCGCCGGTCAGTTCGGACAGCGTGCGGCTGACGAAGGTGGGGGTGCGGACGATCTGGTCGCGGATGCGGGCGTGCGCGGCCTGGACGTCGGCGAGCGTGACGGGAAGTTCGATGACGGGTCGGACGCGCTGGGTGGCCATGCCCGGTCGCTAGACCATCTGGCGCGGGTGGGGAACCGGCCCTATGCGCGGGGCCCATGAGGATCGGATGGATCGGGACGGGCGTGATGGGCGCGCCGATGGCGGGGCATCTCGCCGTGGCAGGGCATGAGGTCGCCGTGTACAACCGGACGGCCGCCAAGGCGCGGGCCTGGGCCGGGACGCACGGCGGTCGGGTGGCGGCGACGCCCGCGGCCGCGGCGGACGGGGCGGACGCGGTGCTGACCTGCGTCGGGAACGACGACGATCTGGCGGGCGTGACGCTGGGCGCGGACGGCGCGTTCGCGGCGATGCGGGGCGGTGCGCTGTTCGTCGACCATACCACCGTGTCGGCGGCGATCGCGCGGCGGCTGGCCGACGAGGGCGGCGCGCGCGGGCTGCTGGTGCTCGACGCGCCGGTGTCGGGCGGACAGGCGGGGGCGGAGGCGGGCAGGCTGTCGGTGATGTGCGGCGGATCGGCGGAGGCGTTCGCGGCGGCCGGACCCGTGCTGGAGGCGTACGCCGCGCGCGCGGTTCATGTCGGCGCGGCCGGGGCGGGGCAGCAGACCAAGATGGTGAACCAGATCGCGATCGCGGGCGTGCTGGGCGGGCTGTCGGAGGCGCTGCGGTTCGCCCAGAGCGCCGGGCTGGATCTGGACGCGGTGTTCGAGGCGGTGTCGGGCGGCGCGGCGCAGAGCTGGCAGATGGTGAACCGCTGGGGTTCGATGGCCGACGATCGGTTCGATTTCGGATTCGCGGTGGACTGGATGCGCAAGGATCTGGGCCTCGCGATCGACGAGGCGCGGGCGAACGGGGCGGCGGTGCCGGTCGCGGCCTTGGTGGACCAGTTCTATGCCGAGGTGCAGGGGATGGGCGGCGGCAGGCAGGATACGAGCGCGCTGGTGCGGAGATTGCGTAAGTGATGAAGGTCGGTGCGCGTATCCTGTCGGCGGCGGCCGCGCTGCTGCCCACGCCCGTGCTCGCGGACGGGTTGGTCTATAACGCGACGGGCGTGACGCTCGACAAGGACGGCAAGGTCGAGCGGTTCTCGGCGCTGCAGGTGACGCGCGACGGGCGCGTGGCCAAGCTGCTCAAGACGCGCGACAAGCTGCCCGACAGGCTCGATTGGCGGGTGGACATGAAGGGGCGCGTGCTGCTGCCGGGCTTCGTCGACGCGCACGGGCACGTGATGGGGCTGGGCTTCCGCGCGCTGGAGCTGGACCTGTCGGGGACGCGCTCGCTGGCCGAGGCGCAAGCGGCGGTCGCGGCCTACGCCCGGGCGAACCCGGAGCGGAAATGGATCCTGGGCGGCGGGTGGAACCAGGAGCGGTGGGGGCTGGGCCGGTTCCCGACCGCGGCCGAGCTGGATGCGGTCGTTGGCGACCGGCCGGTGTGGCTGGCGCGCGCGGACGGCCATGCGAGCTGGGGCAATTCCGCCGCGATGCGCGCGGCCGGGGTGACGGCGCGATCCGTCGCGCCCGCGGGCGGGCGGATCGAAATGGCGGGCGGCCAGCCATCGGGCATCTTCGTCGACGCGGCCGAGGCGCTGGTGGCCAAGGCGGTGCCGCAGCCGTCGGCCAAGGACCGCGACGCCGCGTTCATCAGGGCGCAGCAGCTGTTGCTGGCGAGCGGGATCACCGCGACCGCCGACATGGGCACCACGCTGGACGAGTGGCAGACCTATCGCCGGATGGGCGATCTGGGCAATCTGCGCATCCGCATCATGAGCTACGGCGGCGGGGTCGAGGACGCGATCCGGATCGGCGGGACGGGGCCGACGCCGTGGCTGTACGGCGACAGGCTGAAGCTCGTCGGGGTCAAGTTGTACGGCGACGGCGCGCTCGGGTCGCGCGGGGCGTGGCTGAAGGCCCCCTATGCGGACGCGCCGCGCGAGCGGGGGCTGGGGTTCCAATCGGACGACGTGATCCGCAACCTGATGAGCCGCGCGTCGATGGACGGGTACCAGGTCGCGGTGCACGCGATCGGCGACCGCGCGAACGCGCAGGTGCTGGACGCGATCGACGAGCTGGCGCTGACGTACAAGGGCGACCGGCGCTGGCGGATCGAGCATGCGCAGGTGGTCGATCCGGCGGACCTCCAGCGGTTCGGGAAGAACGGCGTGATCGCGTCGATGCAGCCCGTCCACCAGGTGAGCGACCGGACGATGGCGGAGGCGCGGCTCGGCCCCGCGCGGCTGGCGGGCGCGTATGCTTGGGGCTCGGTGCTGGCGCGGGGCGGGCGGCTGGCGTTCGGGTCCGACTATCCGGTCGAGCGGCCCGACCCGTTCGCGGGTTGGGCGGCGGCGTTCACGCGCGCCGATGCGCAAGGGCTGCCGTTCGGCGGGTGGCAGCCGCAGGAGCGCGTGACGCGCGAGCAGGCGTGGGCCGCCTTCACGAGCGGCGGAGCCTATGCGGGGTTCGCGGAGGATCGGTTCGGTAGCCTCGGCGTGGGGCAGCGCGCCGATTTCGTGATCGTCGACCGCGACCCGACGCTGGCGTCGCCGACCGAGCTGCGGGCGACGAAGGTCGAGGAGACGTGGGTGGGCGGCGAGAAGATGTTCGAGCGGAAGTGATCGGGCGGGGGCCGGAGCTCCCGCCCGTCTCGAATCACATCGCGGGCGACATCGACGCGGGCGCCATCTGCTTGGCGTGCATCACGTGACGCTCGACGATCGGCACCGCGGTCGCGGCGACTTGGCGGAGCGAGGCGTCCGCGCCGTCGGTGCTGAAGCCCTTATGCAGCGCCCAGGCGGTCTGGTGCGACTGCAGCTGCTGCTGGAGATAGAGGTCGTCGAAGCTCGCCTTGGGCGCGCGCTTCAGGAGCGCGATCTTGGCGGCGTTGTCGGCCGACAGGCGCGTGGACGGCTTGGCGATGGTGCGGTCGCCGTTCTTGAGCGCGGCCATCAGCGCCTTCGAGGTCGTGGTGTGGTCGGCGATCATCTCGCGGGCGTAACCCTTCACGTCGTCGCGCCTGGACTTGGACAGGGCGAGCTTGCTGGACTGCATCTCGTACATGTCGCTGTCGGCGGCCATCTTGACGTAATCGGTGGGTGTGGTGCCGGTGATCGGGGCGACGCCGACGTCGGCCGCCGTCATCGAACCCGACGCCATCGGCATGGAATGGCTCATGCCCTGGTTCGTCTGGGCGACGGCGGGGGCGGCGAGGGCGAACGCCGTCGCGGCGAGAAGGAAATGCTTCATCGGTTAGGTCCTCGGATGTATGGAACCCGATCGGAACGAAGCGCGATCCATCCTGTTCCCCGACATGGAAAAGCCCGCGACGTCCGCCGACGTCGCGGCCTGTCCGCTTCAGCCGGACAAGGTCAGGCGACCTGGGCGGCCTGGACCTCGTCGGGCTCGCGCAGAACGTAACCGCGGCCCCACACCGTCTCGATATAGTTCTCGCCCTGGCAGGCGAGCGACAGCTTCTTGCGAAGCTTGCAGATGAACACGTCGATGATCTTGAGCTCGGGCTCGTCCATGCCGCCATACAGGTG
>CAXTFF010000212.1:0-3985 GCA_964243325.1 uncultured Sphingomonas sp. | reverse complement strand
GCGCCAGGCTCTCCGCCCGGCATATTCGACGTCCTGGTCCTGCTCGGCCGGGCGGAGAGCCTGGCGCGGATCGCGGACCGGACGGCCGCCTGAACGATTTTGGGAGTACGGGAATGAGCGAGACGGCGAACTTCGACCTGGGCGGCAAGCGGTTCGACTATCCGGTCCTGTCCGGCTCGGTCGGGCCGGACGTCGTCGACATCCGCAAGCTCTACGCGCAGACCGACGCCTTCACCTACGATCCCGGCTTCACCTCGACCGCCAGCTGCCGGTCGACGATCACCTACATCGACGGCGACGAGGGCGTGCTGCTCCACCGCGGCTATCCGATCGGCGAGCTGGCGGAGCAGTCGAGCTTCATGGAGGTCGCCTACCTCCTCCTCAACGGCGAACTGCCGAGCGCGTCGGAGCTGTCGACCTTCTCCACCACCATCACGCGCCACACGATGGTGCACGAGCAGCTCGCGACCTTCTTCCGCGGCTTTCGGCGCGACGCGCATCCGATGGCGATCATGTGCGGCGTGGTCGGCGCGCTGTCCGCCTTCTACCACGACTCGACCGACATCCACGATCCGGTGCAGCGCACGATCGCCAGCCACCGGCTGCTCGCCAAGATGCCGACGATCGCGGCGATGGCGTACAAATACAGCGTCGGGCAGCCGTTCCTCTATCCCGACAATTCGCTCAGCTATACCGGCAACTTCCTGCGCATGACCTTCGGCGTTCCGGCCGAGCCGTACGTGGTAAACCCGGTGGTCGAGCGGGCGATGGACCGTATCTTCATCCTACATGCCGATCACGAGCAGAACGCGTCGACCTCGACCGTGCGCCTCGCCGGATCGTCGGGCGCGAACCCGTTCGCCTGCATCGCGGCGGGGATCGCGTGCCTCTGGGGCCCGGCGCACGGCGGCGCCAACGAGGCGGCGCTCAACATGCTGCGCGAGATCGGCACGCCCGACCGCATTCCCGAATTCATCGCGCGCGCCAAGGACAAGAACGATCCGTTCCGCCTGATGGGTTTCGGTCACCGCGTGTACAAGAACTACGACCCGCGCGCGACGGTGATGCAGAAGACGGTGCGGGAGGTGTTCGACGCGCTCAAAGTCTCCGATCCCGTGTTCGACGTGGCGCTGCGGCTGGAGGAGATGGCGCTCTCCGACCCGTATTTCGCCGAAAAGAAGCTGTTCCCCAACGTCGACTTCTATTCGGGCGTGATCCTGTCGGCGATCGGTTTCCCGACCTCGATGTTCACCGCGCTGTTCGCGCTCGCGCGCACCGTCGGCTGGGTCGCGCAGTGGAACGAGATGATCACCGATCCCGACCAGAAGATCGGCCGCCCGCGCCAGCTCTATACCGGCCCGACGCAGCGCGCCTACGTTCCCGCCGGCGAGCGCTGAGCGCGGTGCGGCTCCGAACGATCCTGATCGTCGCTGGCGTCCTGGCGACGCTCATGGGCGTGCTGTGGATCGGCCAGGGGCTCGGCTATGTGGACTGGCCCGCCTCCAGCTTCATGATCGACCAGCGGCCCTGGGCGGACCGGGGCGCGGTGCTGGCGGTGATCGGTCTAGCGCTCATCCTGTTCGGCAGGCGCGTCCGCCGGTAGGCGGAGCGTGAAGCGCGCGCCCTGCCCGGGCGCGCTTTCGACGACGATGTCGCCGCCCATCGTGCGCGCCAGACGGCGGGCGATATAGAGGCCCAGACCGCTGCCGCCGGGCTCGAGCGCGTCGACGCGCTCGAACTTGTCGAAGATGCGCGCCTGATCCGCCGCGTCGATGCCCTTGCCCGCATCGGCGACCGTGACCCGGCCTTCCCGATCGACCGACACGGTGACGACGCCACCGCTGGGCGAATAGCGGACCGCGTTGCCGACCAGGTTGACCAGGATCTGCAGTGTCCGGCGGAAGTCGCCCCGCACCGGCACTTGCGCGCTCGCGCCGGGTCGCGCGATCGTGACCCCTCCGTTGGCGGCGCGCACCGACAGCAGCCCGGCCGCGCGGCGCGCGACGTCGGCCAGGTCGATCGGCTCGATCGCGGGCGTGAAGTCGGGCCGCTCGACCGCCTCCAGATCGGCCAGGTCGTCGATCAACGCCATCAGGTGCCGCCCCGCGCTGGCGATGTCGGCGGCGTAGCCGACGTAATCCGGCCCGATCGCGCCCCCGGCTTCCGCACCGATGCTGTCGGCGTTGGCGATGATCTGTCCCAGCGGGCGCCGGAGCGCGCGCTCCAGCCGGTCGCCGAGCGTCGCGCCGATCGACGGCTCGACCCGGGAGACGGAAGCCGCGACCGCGCGGACGCCACCGGCGAAGCCCGCGAACTCGCCCGCGGCGTCGCGGCGCGCCAAGGCGGACACGAGCACGGCCGCGCCCGACCGCCGCAGCTTGGCGGGCTGGGCGGAGAAGGGCCTGCGCTCCGCGAGCGCGTCCAGGATCGGCAGGCGCTCGGCCCCGTCGGGCTCGAAGCCGAACAGGTCGGTGATCGGCCGCCCGAGCAGCCCCACCGCATCGAAGCCGTGCCGCGCCCCCGCCTCGATCGACACGGCGCCCAACCGGAGCGCCGCGTCGCATTCCCAGCGCCATTCGGAATCCGCCAGCAGCATGTCGAACCGGGCGCGCTCGTCCGTCGGCCGCCAGGGCGGCCGCTCGCGCCAGCCCGCGACCGACAGCCGCACGCCCGCGCCGTCGGCCTGCGCGCGCACGAACAATTCGATATCGGCGTCGCGGTCGGCGACCAGCACGCCGCGCGTGATCGGGACCTGCAGCCGCCGCGCGAGCCGGGCGAGCGTCGCCAGCTGCGGCACCGCGACCGTCTGGCCCAGCCCGCCCCCGGCGCGCATGACCAGCCCGAGCAGCGCGTCGTCCGCCTCCGTCAGCCGACCGTCGGCGTCGACGACGCCGTGCGCGATCTCCGCGACGCTCACCGGCCGCGCGCCAGCAGGCGGACGGCGGCGCGGAAGTCGCGATCGAGCGCGAGCGGCGCGAGCGCGGCGCGGGCGTCGCGACGATCATGCGCCACCGCCCAGTCGACCGCGTCGGCCAGCAGATCCAGATCGCGCCGGGGATCCGCCTGCGCCAGCGAGACGCCGATCCGGGCGATGCGCGCCCGGTCGACGCCGACCGCATGGAGGAGGAGGATCAGCAGATCGCCGCGCGGATCGACCGCGAGGTGGCGGACCTGTTCGGACTCGAGCCCGCCGGCGCGGGCGAGCAGGCCGGTGAACAGCGCCGCGCGCCGGTCGGACACCGCCTCGACGAGCAGCGGGCCTAACTCGTCGGGCTGCGCGTCGATCGCGCTCGCCAGCCGGGCGGCAGCGGCTTCGGGGCGATCGCCCTCGTCATGCGCGGCCAGGCTGCGCAGCGTCGCGTCGGCGATCGCACGGTCTCGGTCGGCCATGCCCGTCGGCTCGGTCGCCTGTTCGCGGATCGCGGCGGCCACCCACCAGAGCAGGCGCTGGTGCAGTTCGGCGGGCAGCTCGCTCCGGATCGGCCCCGTCCCTTCGTTCGCGGCGCGGCGGCGGTTGTCGGCGGCGAGCGAAGCGAGCGACGCGGCGGCGACCACGCCGTCGGCCGAATCGGCCAGCTGCACGAGCAGGCTCGGCCGGTCGGGCGCGATCACGTCGGGGGCGATCGCGTCGAACAGCAGGTCGAGCTCGACGCGCGCGATCAGCTCCTCCATCAGATCGGGATCGCGGAGCAGCCCGGCCTCGCCGAGCGGCGACAGCACGGGCGCGCCGCCGAGCAGCGCCTCGGCCTGCGCCGTCGCGCCGCGCGCGGCGAGCAGGCGCGCGGCGTGGCGGCGCACTTCCGCCTCCGCCGCGGCGACGACGCCGGCGAGCAGACGCTGAACGACGGCGCGCGCGCGCTCGTCGAGCCGCGCCGAATCTGGCAGGAACAGGTCGCCGATCGCCTGGCGTACGCGCGCGCCGACGCGCGCATCGGCCGTCGCCGCGCGGGCATGGCCCGACGGAGCGGCTCCGTCGTCACCGGGG
>CAXTFF010000211.1:0-4002 GCA_964243325.1 uncultured Sphingomonas sp. | reverse complement strand
GCGCGATACGGTCCAGATCTTCCGCTCGATGCGCCGGTCGGTGCTGCAGGGCGCGCTGCTCGACGACGCGCGCGCGGGCGGCACCGTCGCGCAGGACCTGTTCGTGTGGTCGCAATGCCGCCTGCTGCTCGGCGACGACCGGCGGCTCTCCGGCCAGATCGGGGTGGGCGCGATGCGCGGCCAATCCGCCGACCCGGTTGAAGCGACGGAGCACCTGCGCGCCATGCCGGCGCAGCGGGTGATCGATCAGGCGGTGCGCGAGATCTCGGTCCGGCCATGGATGGCCGAAGCCGACCTCGGCAAGTCGCTCCTGACGTATCGTCGCGAGCCGGCCGTCATCCACCAGCTCGCCGCCGCGCTGGTCGGGGGCTTGGCGCTCGAGCGCTCGGTCAACGCCGACGGCTACCGCCTGGGCGTCCACGACGTGCTCGCGGGCGAGCTCGGCTTGACGAGCGACGAAACGCTACGCCGCTACTGGTCGCCGACCGCCGAGCTGCTCGCGCTGTTCCCGCGCGAGCGGCAACTCGAGATCGCCGAGCCGTTCGTCGAGGCGGCGGTGTTCGGGACTTGGCAGCGCCTGAAGGCGGGCGAGCTCACCCCGCTGGTGCTGCGCGTCGTCACCGGCGCGGCGACCGCCGTCCGGCGCAAGCTCGCCGGCGTCGCCGCGACCTGGGTGCATCCGCTGCTCCGGTTCGATGCGCCGTCGCCGCCGCCCGCGCCCGTCGACGAGAAGCTGGACGAGGTGGCGGCGTGAGCGGCCCGACACCCTGGTCGACGGAGGTCGAGCTTCGCGGCGAGCACGTTCGCGTCCAGGTGATGCTCAGCCTCGACCCGGGCCCGATTAGGGAGTTCCGGCCGGTGCTCGATGTCTATCTGGACGAGGCCCACGCGACCGAGCTGTTCGGCAAAATCGGGCTCGCGCTTCAGAACCTGCGCGGCCAGCGCGAGCGAGGTTCGGCGTAATGTCCGGCTTCGAGCTGAAGATCGAGATGGCCTTCCCGCTCCGCTGGCCTGACGGACGGCCGCGGATTGCCGATCGCAAGCCGGCGCTGTTTAGAGGCGCCGGCAGCCGAATGACGCTGACCACGTCCAGGAAGCGGCTGCTCGATCAACTCGACGCGATGACGCGGCGCGGCCAGAACTACCGCACCCGCAACCTGGTGTTGTCGACCAACATTCGATTCACCGCGTCGGGCTCGCGCGACATGAACGTCAGCCGGCGCGATCCCGCCGATCCGGGCGTGGCTTTCTATTTCGATCTCGACCGCCGCTCGCATGTCCTCGCCTGCGATCGCTGGGACACCGTGCCCGACAATATCGCCGCGATCGCCGCGCACGTGGAGGCGCTGCGCGGTCAGGAGCGCTGGGGCGTCGCCGACCTGCGCCAAGCGTTCGCTGGACACGTCGCGCTGCCCGCGCCGGACTCGTGGTGGAAGGTGCTGGGCGTCGCGCCCGACGCGCCGGGTGGCGCGATCACCGCGGCCTATCGCGCGCTCGCGCGCGACGCGCACCCCGATACAGGTGGCGACCGCGCGACGTGGGACCGGCTCAGCGACGCATTCGCGCAGGCGCGGAACGAGCGAGGGTGACGGCCGCCTCCCGCCCCGAGCGCATCGGCATCGCAGCTGCCGCCTTGCTCACCGGCATGTCCCGTCGCACCCTCCAGGACCTCGCGCCGTCGATTCCCGGCGCGTCCAAGCCCGCCGGTCGCTGGCTCTTCGCCGAGGCCGATCTCCGGGCGTGGGTCACCCGCACCACCACGAGGGACACATGCCGAAAAACCTCTACCTCCGCGCCGGCATCTTCTGGGCGCGTTTCAAGGTCCGCGGGGTCGAATACCGCGAGAGCCTACGAACTCGTTCTGAGAGGGTCGCGGTGAAGCGCCTGGCCGCACGCCGCGAGGAAGTGGAGGACCGGGCCGTCTACGGCATTGCGGGCCCGATCGGCTGGCCCGACGCCGTCGTGAGCTGGGCTCCGGACGCGCAACGCGCGCTCGGCGCGCAGTCCTACCGCCGCTACTGCTCCAGCCTGGCTACGGTCCGCGCGCACTTGGACGGCCTCTCGGTCCAGCAGGTCGACGCCGACGTCCTCAAGGAGCTGGTCAAGTCGCGCAAGCGCGCCGGCGTGAAGAACGCCACGATCCGGCGCGACCTGACCGCCGTCTCCAGCGTGCTCAACCACGCGATCGACGAGGGCTGGATCGAGGAGAACCCGGCCGACGCGCTGAACCGCCGCCGCATCGTGCCGGAGCGCAAGCCGCGCATCGTGCTTCCGCGCGAGGACATGATGGCGATCGTCTTTCCGCGGCTCGACGATCGCATCCGCGATCTCTGCGAGTTTACGCGCGAGACTGGCTTGCGCCTCGACGAGGCGACGGGACTGAAGCACTCGGCCGTCGACCGCGCCGAGCGCGTCATCACTGTGGAAAATGGGAAGGGCGCGAAGGTCCGCGCGGTGCCGCTGACCGCGGCGGCCGAGGCGATCGTCGACCGCCAGCCCCGCTATATCGGCAAGACCTGGGTCTTCTGGCAGGACGGGGGCGCGCGGCTGCGCGAGGTCTCGTCGCGCGTCACCGGCGCGAACAGGCGCGCGGCACGGAAAGCGGCACAGGACGGCGTCGAGTTCCAGGCCTTCAGCCATCACGACTTCCGGCATCTGTTCGCGGTCGAGTACCTCCGGCGAGGCCGCGGTTCGATTTACGACCTGCAGGGCGAGATGGGCCACGCCAACATCGCGACCACGGAGGGCTATCTCGTCTTCCTGACGCCCGACCAGGCGAGGGCCGCCAAGTCGACGGTGGCACAACGCGGGGCGCACGAACAGCGGTTCGGGGGCGGCGCGGCATGAAGAATGTGAGGATTTCCGGGCTGTTCAGCGCCGTAGGAGCGATCTGCGTCCGTGACTTAGCAAACCGCTGGTTTCAGCCACTCACCCACGTCTCCAGGCCCGGCAGCCACCCGCCATAGCCGGGCCGTCCCGCGCGATCAACCGCACGTCGCCCGGCGCGCATTCGTTCATTGCGCGCTCAGCCGGCCCCTGGTTAACGTGGCGTCCGGGTGTTCGGGGGAGTTTCGCGCGATGCGTCGGTTGTTGATCGAACTGGGGATGGCCGTACTCGCGCTGGCCGCGCCCGCCGCCGCGCAAGTGCGCACCATCGACCCCAACCGCCCGGTCGACGCCGACTTGGCCCCTCGTTCCCCCCAGCGCGGTCCCGAGCCCGCGTCGACCATGCCCGACGAGCCGGTGGAGGCGGAGCCCGCCGCGCCGCCGCCCGCCGCCGCGACGGCGGGCGGCGGCCTCGCGCCCGAAGCGGCGACGCGCGCCGCCGACACGTTCGAGCGCGACGACCTGCTCCAAGCGGGCGAGGACGTGTTCGGCAAAGGCGCGGCCGGCTTCGCAGGGCTGATCGAGCGCATCCTGAAGGACCAGGGCCGCCCCAACGCCTATATCGCGGGCCGCGAGGCGGCGGGCGCGTTCGTGGTCGGCCTGCGCTACGGGTCGGGCGTGATGACGCACAAGGTGGAAGGGCAGCGCCCCGTCTACTGGACCGGGCCGTCGATCGGCTTCGATTTCGGCGGCGACGCGGACAAGGTGTTCGTGCTGGTCTACAACCTCCACGACAGCCAGGAGCTGTTCCGCCGCTTCCCGGCCGCCGAGGGCCGCCTGTACGCGGTGGGCGGGTTCGCGGCGAGCTACCTGCGGCGCGGCGACATCGTGCTGATCCCGGTGCGGCTGGGGGTCGGATGGCGCGCAGGGGTCAATGTCGGGTACATGCGGTTCAGCGAGAAGTCGAAATGGCTGCCGTTCTGAGGCGCGGCCAAGTCTTGCGCCGCGCTGGCGCGAGACTCGCGCGCGCCCGGCCACCGGGCTCGACCGACGGCGCGGTTTCGCCGCGCCGCCCGGTAGGCATCCGCGCCACCCCCGCGGCTGATCATGGCAGCCCGCGTCCTCACCCCTCCACCCGCCACCCCAGCCGCTCGCCCGCATGGAACGGCACGACGT
>CAXTFF010000210.1:0-4008 GCA_964243325.1 uncultured Sphingomonas sp. | reverse complement strand
GCCGACGTCTACTCGCGCTGGGCGCCGGGGCACGTCGGGGGCGAGTCGGAGACGCTGATCGGCGACTGGCTCCGCGCCTCGGGCAAGCGAGGCCGGGTCCAGATCGCCACCAAGGTCGGCATGCTCCCCGGAGAGGGCGGCGAGAAGCTCGCCCCGGCCCGCATCGCCGCCGCCTGCGACGCGTCGCTCGGCCGGCTCGGCGTCGAGCGGATCGACCTGTACTATGCCCACCAGGACGACGGGGCGACGCCGCAGGAGGCCACGCTCGAGGCGTTCGCCCGCCTACGCGACCAGGGCAAGATCCACGTCCTGGGCGCGTCCAACTTCGACGCCGCGCGGCTCCGCTCGGCGAACGGGCTGGCCGCGGCGCATGGCCTGCCCCGCTACGACGTGCTCCAGCCCGAGTACAATCTGGTCAGCCGCGATCGCTTCGAGGGCGACCTTCAGCGGCTCTGCGTCGAGGAGGGGATCGGCGTCCTGCCCTATTACGGCCTCGCCTCCGGCTTCCTGACCGGCAAGTACCGCGCGCCCGCCGATCTCGGCCGCAGCGTGCGGGGCGGGCGCATGACCGAACTGCTGGACGGCCCCGGCCCCGCCGTGCTCGCCGCGATGGACGCGGTCGCCGCCGAAACGGGCGCGAACCTGCCGCAGATCGCGCTCGCCTGGCTCATGGCGCGGCCCGGCGTCACCGCGCCGATCGCCAGCGCCACGAGCGCGGCGCAACTGGAACAGCTTCTCCCCGCCATGACGCTCGCGCTGTCCGGCGAACAGCTCGGACGCCTGACCGAAGCGGGCATCGGACCGCCGTTAACCGCGACCGGACACGCGAAGGAAATCAACCCGCGTTAGGCGCGACGGGATGAGCCCGCCGTCCCAGACCGCCCGACCGTCCCGGCTGCGTCGGCTGTTCGCGTCCGACGAACGCGCCACCCCCGAGGAACGCGAGCTCGAACGAGGCCGCCTCGCGCTCACGCTGGTGCGCGAATACGAGGCGCAGGGCCCCGGCTGGTTCTGGCGCACCGACCGCGACGGCGACGTCTCCTACCTGTCCGACAAGGTCGGCGCGCTCGTCGCGGAACCCGGCGGCGCGAACGGCCCCTTCACCCGCCTGTTCCGCACCGACGAGGACGGGCACAACAAGCGCACGCTCGCCTTTCACCTGTCCTCGCGCACCGCGTTCTCCGACCTGTCGGTCAAGACGACCAGCGCGGGCGACGACCGCTGGTGGTCGATCTCCGGCCGCCCGCTCCATGACGACCATGGCGGGTTCCAGGGTTTCGCCGGCCACGGCAGCGACCTGACGGAAAAACGCCGGTCGGACGCGGAGATCACGCGCCTGGCGCTGTCGGACGGCCTGACGGGCCTCGCCAACCGCGAGCGCATGAAGGCCGCGCTCGACGGCACGCTGGCGACCACGGGCGCGGGCTTCCGCGCCAGCGCGCTGCTGCTCCTCGATCTCGACCGGTTCAAGGCGGTCAACGACACGCTCGGCCACCAGACCGGCGACGCGCTGCTCCAGCAGGTCGCGCAGCGCCTGGTGCGCTGCATCGGCGACGCCGGCCTGGTCGGGCGCTTGGGCGGCGACGAGTTCCAGGTGCTGCTCTGCGGCGAGGGGAACCGCGACCGCCTGGCCGACCTGTCGCGCGCGCTGATCGCGTCGCTCGGCCAGCCCTATTTCATCGGCGGATCGTCGATCGCGATCGGCTGCTCGGTCGGCGTCGCCGTCGCGCCGGAGGACGGGACCGACGCCGACACGCTCGTCCGGAACGCCGACCTGGCGCTCTACGCCGCCAAGGCCGACGGCCGCGGCCTGCACCGCTTCTACCGGCCGGAGATGCTGGCGGGGGCGCAAGGCCGCAAGCGCATGGAGGACGACCTGCGCCTCGCGCTCAAGTCCGACCAGCTCCACGTCGCCTACCAGCCGGTGGTCAGCACGGACACGGCGCGCATCGTCGGCTTCGAGGCGCTCGTCCGCTGGGATCATCCGACCCGCGGCGCGGTGTCCCCGGCCGAGTTCATTCCCGTGGCCGAGGAATGCGGGATGATCGAGGCGATCGGCGAATGGGTGCTCCGCTCCGCCACCCGCGACGCGGCCGCCTGGGGCCCCGACCTCCGGCTGGCGGTCAACGTCTCGCCCATCCAGTTCGCCAATCCCGCGCTCCCGGCGCTCATCGCGAGCGCGCTGGCGGCGAGCGGGGTCGCCGCCGGCCGGCTGGAGCTGGAGATCACCGAATCGGTGTTCCTGACCGACTCGGCGGCGTCCGACCGGATGTTCGCCGCGCTGAAAGGCCTGGGCGTGCGGCTCGCGCTCGACGATTTCGGCACCGGCTATTCCTCGCTCGGCTATCTGCGCTCGGCCCCGTTCGACAAAATCAAGATCGACCAGGGCTTCGTGCGCGGCGCGGCCATCGAGGGGAGCCGCAACGCCGCCATCATCGGGGCGATCGTCACGCTCGCCACCGCGCTCGGCATGGAGACCACCGCCGAGGGCGTCGAGGCGCAGGACGAGATCGAACTCGTCCGGCGTCTGGGGTGCAGCCACATCCAGGGCTACGTCTACGGCCGCGCGATGCGCCAGGCCAAGGTGCTCGAACTTCTGGAAAAAGGCGACCGCGCGGTCGCCGCCGGCTTTCGCAACAGCCGCCCGCCCCGCGTCCGGATGCTCCGCCAGGTCCGCTTCGAGATCGGCGGCGAGCGTCTGGCGGTCCGCATCCGCAACCTGTCGGCCACCGGCGCGATGATCGACGGCATCGGCCTCGGCCGTCACCCGCGGGGCGCGCCCGTCCGCATCGAACTGCTCGACGGCCAGCTGTTCGACGGCCGACTTGAATGGGCCAAGGACGGCCGCGCGGGCGTCAGCTTCGCCGACCGGTTCGACCTCGACCGGCTGAACGCGTCACGCGCACCGCCGCGGCTATCAGGTTAGCGAGCGGGGGCCAGCGCGCGCCGCCTTCACCCGCCGTGCGATCCGGCGGAGCGCATAGGCGGCGTCGGGCTTGGCGGCGTCGACCTTGCCTTGCCTTGCCTTGCCTGACCTCGCCCGCGAACCATTCGGCCGCGAGCCAGTGGATCGGGATCAGCCCGGCACGTGCGCCGCCACCCCGCTCGCCGCCGCGGCGCGCGGGCCGGCCACCGTCCCGACATGCGCGGCGACCCATGGCCCCCGCTTGCGCGCGGCCTTCACCAGATGGGGAAGGTTGCGCGCGTCCAGCCCGCGCTGGCCGTGGAACGCCTTGGCCGCCGCCGGCATCACGACGGTGTTCGTGTTCCAGGCGTGGCACACGCCGCCGGTCGGACGCCGCGCGCTCGCCTTGTCGGTCGCCTCGGCGATGTGCGCGTGGGCGCAGGCAGGCGCGACCCGGCGCCCGGCCGGGTCCGCGAAGCGCCCGTCCGCCACCGCCGGCGAACGCGTCCCGAACCCGGTCCCGCTGCACACCCGACCGTTCTCGTACGAAGCGACCGGTTCCCCCGCCGTCCCGCCGCCATCGCCCGGGCCTCGCCGTGCGCCGGCGTCGCCACCGCCGCGTCCCGACGCACGACCCGCCGCGTGCTCAACCGTCTCGGGACCGCCCATGTCCCGCGGACCGTCGGTCGCCCCCGCGCGCGCGCCCGCCCCGTTCGCCGATCGCGCTCCGGATCACCAGCGCCAGCGCGATGCAGGCCAGGCAGAAACTCAGCAGCGACATGGCCGCGGGCTGGGTCACGGGCCGGCCGCCCGCCAGCTCGCGCAGCGACGGCGACAGCGCGCAGGCGATCGCGAAGAACGCCAGCCCGGCGATCCGGCGCGTCCGGGTGCGGCGACGGGGATCGTCCATGTCACGCCCCCGCCGGTCGACCGCGGCGCGGCGGCGGCGCGGGCCGCGCCGGACGCCCGGTCCGCGCCAGGCGGACGCGGCGCGTCCGGCCGGTCGGGATCACCGCTTCCGTCCGGGATCCCGCGGCGACCAACGGGCTCGGCGCGAGGATCAGGTCGGCGTCGCCGCCCGCCTGCTCGCTCGCCAACGCCTG
>CAXTFF010000209.1:0-4046 GCA_964243325.1 uncultured Sphingomonas sp. | reverse complement strand
AGAAGAAGCTGCAGCGCGAGGGCGTCTATCGCGAGATGAAGCTGCGCCGGCATTACGAGAAGCCGTCGGAGAAGCGCGCACGCGAACGCGCGGCTGCCGTGCGCCGCGCCCGCAAGCTGGAGCGCAAGCGCGCCGAGCGCGACGGCGCGCGGTAGGATCGGCCCGCTGTCGATGCGGCCGCGGGGCCGCCTTGGCGTGACCTTAATGAACTTCCGGGCGGAATCGGCGATCCGACGCCGCCTGCCGGCGCGGAGCCCTTCCTATGTCGACCGTCACCGCCGTCCCGTTGCGCCCCGTCAAGCGCGGCTATCTGATCTGGTTGTGGCTGGGGCTGGGGCTGGCGCTCGTGTCGGCGTTTGCGCTCGCGCGGCAGGGCGACGACTTTATGAGCCGCAACGCCCGCGCGCGCGGCGTCGCCGTCACCGCGTCCGGGCTGCAGTACCAGGTGCTCCGGCCGGGTCAGGCGAACGGCCCCAAGCCGACGGACACCGACGTCGCGCTCGTGAACTACGAGGGCAAGTTCCTCGACGGCAAGACGTTCGACAAGTCGCAGCAGCCGACCCCCATGCCCGTGGCGGGCGTGGTGCCGGGCTTTTCCGAAGGCCTGAAGCTGATGACCAAGGGTGCGAAGTACCGCTTCTGGCTGCCGTCGGCGCTCGCCTACGGCGAGAAGGGCGCAGGGAGCGGCGCGATCCCGCCGAATGCGGCGCTGACCTTTGACGTCGAGATGCTCGACTTCATTCCCGAAACGGTGCTGCGGCAGATGCAGATGCAGCAGATGGGCCCGGGCGGACCCGGCGCGCCGTCGCTTGGCGGTTCGCCCGGACGTTGAGCCGGCGCATGACGGCGAGGGTTCTTCCCGGAACGAACGGGCGATCGCCGGCCGTGATCGTCATGTTCGTCCTCGGACTGTGGTCCACGCCCCTGGCGGCGCAGGCGCAGCGCGAGGAGCGCGCGATCGGCGGGCAGCGCTTGTGCCGCTACACGGCGGCGCGCATCGTCGGCCCGCGGCAGCGCGAGCGCGTGGCGTCGGTGGGCCGAGGCGAGCCGTGTCCGTCGACCTTCCCCAGCCGCGTCGTCCGAACGCAACCCGTGCCCTCGCTGGCCGTCCTGTCCGGCCAGGAGCGGCGCGGCGGCCGGGTGGTCTGCCGCTACGCTTATGGCGGGCGCGAGTACCGCGTCGAGCGAGTGGGCGGCGCATGCCCGCTCACCCCGAGCTTCCTTTAGGCGGGCGGACGGACCGGTGCTGAGCCTCTGGCGGCGCTGCTCGCCGCGGGAACGGCGCAATTTCGTCGGCCTGACGGCTTTTCTGGTCCTGGCCGTCCTGCTCGGCGGCGGCTCGCGCGGCGATGTCGCATCCCTGCCGTTCGTGTACGGTGCCGCCGTGCCGATGGTGGGCGCGGGGCTGCTTCAGTTCGGACGGGCCGACTGGGCGCGGGTGCGGACGCCGTTGCTCCTGCTCGGCGCGCTGGCGGGCGTGATGGCGGTGCAGCTGCTGCCGTTGCCGCCGTCATGGTGGCGCGCGTTGGCGGGGCGCGGGCAGTTCGCGGCCGGGCTCGACGTCGTCGGCTTGGGCGACGTCTGGCGACCGGCGTCGCTTACCCCCGACCTCACGCTATACAGTCTTGTCGCGCTGCTCGTGCCGCTGGGCGTGCTGCTCGTCGGGACGATGGCGGGGCGGATGCTGCCCGCTACGGTGCCCGTGCTTTTGGGGCTGTGCGCGCTCGCCGCGCTGGTGGGGTTGCTGCAGGCCGCCGGCTCGCTGCCGTCCTTCTACCGGGTGACCAATCGGGGGGCGGCCGTGGGGCTGTTCGCCAACCGCAATCATCAGGCCGCGCTGCTGGTGTGCGCGTTTCCGCTCCTCGCCGCCTGGGCGGCGTGGCCGTACGCCGATCCCGCGGCGCGGAACGTCAGGCGCTGGATCGGGCTGTGCGCCGGAGCCGCGTTGGTTCCGCTGCTGATGGTGACGGGATCGCGCGGCGGCATCCTGTTCGGGGCGGCGGCGATCGTCGCGGCCCTGGCCGTGTCGTGGTCGGGCGGCAAGGTTCGGCGCTCGGGTGAGCGCCGGCGCCAGTTGGCCGGGCGCTCAGCCTTGCTGATCGCGGGTGTCATCATGGTCGTAGTCTTGCCAGCAGTGGTGATGTTGTTCCTGGCGCGCGATTTGGCCGTGCAACGGTTGCTGGGCGGGTCCGACGGCGAGCTGCGGGCGCAGTTCCTGCCCGTCTTTTTCCGGATGATCGGTGATTTTGGTCCCTGGGGGAGCGGCTTCGGCTCGTTCGACGCCATCTTCCGCGGCTACGAGCCGCACGCCGCCTTGTCGCCTACCTACCTAAATCATGCCCATAACGATGCGATCGAGCTGGCGATCGAGGGCGGCGTCGGCGCACTTCTGGCAGCGGCGGGGTTTGTCGCTTGGGTTGCGAGGCGCACGGTCGCCGCATGGCGCGGGCGCGACGGAGATCGGGCCGGAGGCGAGAGTTTGCTGCTCGCGCGGTCGGGATCGGTCCTGTTCGGCGTCCTACTGCCGTGGAGCTTGGTCGATTATCCGCTCCGCGTCCCGTCGCTGGCCGCGATCGCGGCGCTGGCGTGCCTGTACCTGGCGGACATGGCCATGACCGCCGCCTCGGAACCCGGCCTTGGCAGGCGCGCGCCCATCGGCTAATGATCCGGAAACGGCGCAAGCGCCGGGACTCGCCCACCAAGTTGGAAATCCTGTGAAGCCACGTGCTTATCTGTTTGTGGCGGCCTTGTGCCTGTCGGCCTGCTCCAACCGACCGTCAATCGAGCCGGGTCCCAACCTGACCCTGGTCGCGTCGGACGATCTGCCCGCACCCGAAGGCGTGGTGGCGGGATCGGAGACGCGCCCGTTCCGCGTCGGGCCGTTCGACAAGCTGTCGGTCAGCGTGTTCGGCATCCCTGAGATGTCGCAGACCGTGCAGGTCGATGCGGCGGGCCGGGTGGCGGTGCCGCTCGTCGGGGCCATCCAGGCGGCCGGCCTGACGCCGTCGGAGGGCAGCGAGCAGATCGCGCAAGGGCTTCGCGGACGCTACGTCCGCGACCCGCAGGTCGCCGTCAACGCCGACGAGACGTCCACCCAGGTGTTCACCGTCGACGGGCAGGTGGCGGAGCCCGGCGTCTACCCGGTCCTCGGCCGCATGACGTTGGTGCGCGCGATCGCCAGCGCGAAGGGGGCCAGCGAGTTCGCGCGGCTGGAGGACGTGGTCGTGTTCCGCAAGGTGGGCGACCGGCAGATGGCCGCCCTCTACAACCTGGGCGCGATCCGGCGCGGCACCTACCGCGATCCCGAGATCTACCCCAACGACGTGGTCGTCGTAGGCGATTCGCCCTCGCGCCGCCTGTTCCGCGACTTCCTGCAGGCGTCGCCGATCCTGGTCGCTCCCTTGATCGCGGTTCTTCAATGATGATCGCCGCGTCGGCCTCAACCGGAAGCCCATATCTTGAACGACGTTAGCTTCACGCGCGGCGGTGGCGATTATGCTCCCCTGGCGCGTCGGATCGAACCGGCGGCGGACGCCCCGGATGAGTCGATCGTATCCTATTACTGGCGGATCGCGTTCCGTTGGCGCTGGCTGATCCTCGGCACGGTCGCGGTGGCGCTGTTGTTGGGCGTACTTGCGACGCTGCTCGCCACGCCGCAATTCACCGCGAGCACGCGGATGGAGATCAACCGCGAGGGCAATCGCATCGTCAATGTCGAGGGCGTCCAGCCCGAGGCGTCGGCGATGGACCAGGAGTTCTACCAGACGCAGTACGGCGTCCTGGCTTCGCGGACGCTCGCCGAGCCGGTCGCTCGCAAGCTGCGACTGGGCGAGAACCGCCGTTTTCTTGAAATGTTCAAGGTGGACGGCGCGCTCGAGTCGCTCGACCGTGGCGGTGCGGCTGCTAGGTCGGCGAACGAGGGACGCGCGCGTGCGGCGGTCGATATCCTGGAAAAGGAGGTCGATGTGGCACCGATCCGCCTATCCAGATTGGTCGACGTGCGCTTCACCAGCCCGGACGCTAAGCTGTCCGCGGACGTGGCGAAC
>CAXTFF010000208.1:0-4046 GCA_964243325.1 uncultured Sphingomonas sp. | reverse complement strand
TCGTCCAGCGACACGCGCGCGTCCTCCAGCCCGTGGGCGAGCATGAAGGGGCGGAAGGTGGGGACGTCGACCGGGCTCGGCTGCGCCCCGCGTCCCTCGACCCAGTCGAACAGCGACAGGTAGGGCGGGTCGAGCCCGTGCCACAGCTCCTCCACCAGATCGACATCGACCCCGAACGCGTCGGCGAGCGCGGTCTTCGCCAGGCGCGCGGACAGCCCCGCGCGCAGCTCGCCGGTCGCCATCTTGAGGAGCGCGAACCGTTCCTCCGGGTCGAGCTGGTCGAGCATCCGCGCTAGTTCGGCGGGCGCGTCGGAGCGCGACAGGTGGCGCAGCCGGTCGACCGCGCCCGACACGGTCATCGGCTCGGTCTGGACCGGGACGACCGGCGCGGGCCACAGCAGCGACACCGTCTCCGCCGTGTCGCCCACGAAGTCGCGGCTCATGCGGAACAGCACGGGGTCGATCCGCGTCTCGATCAGCGCGCGGATGAGGGCGGGCTTGACCGCGGGCAGGTCCAGATCGCCCGTCAGCGCCGCCATCGCCCAGCCCCGGTCGGGATCGGACGTCGCGCGGAGATAGTCGGCCACGAGCTTGAGCTTGGCGTTGCGCGAGCGGGTGTAGATGAGCGAGTCGAGCAGGGCGGCGAAGGCGTGCATGACGGGCGAACGCATGGCGCGGGCGCCTCGCTCCCGCTACTCGTCACGGATGCGTCGGTTCATATCGCTCCTGCTCGCCGTGCTGACGGCGATCGTCGGCTACGCGTTCTCCGAGGCGCTGCGCGATCCCGTGATCCGCCGCGCCACGATCAGCTTGCCCGGCTGGCCGGAGGGCGCGCCGCCGGTCGATGTCGCGCTGCTCAGCGACATCCATATCGGCGGCCCGGCGATGCCCGGATGGCGGCTGGAGCGCATCGTCGGGCAGGTGAACGCGTTGCGTCCCGACCTGGTGCTGATGGCGGGCGACTTCATCAGCGGCGAGGACCCGGTCGCGGGCGCGCGCGCGGCGACCCGGCTCGGCGCGCCCTTGAGCAGGCTGCGCGCCCGGTACGGCGTGGTCGCGGTGCTCGGCAACCACGATCATTGGACCGCGCCCGAACTGGTCCGCGCGCAACTCGCGCGGGCGGGGGCGACCGTGCTGGAGAACCAGGTCGCCACGCGCGGTCCCCTGACGATCGGCGGGGTGGGCGACGCCTTCACCGGTCGCGACCGGACGGCGGCGGTGCTCGCGCGGATGACCCGGCCGGGACTGATCGTCACCCACTCGCCCGCCATCGTGCCGCGGACGCCTGGCGGCACCCTGGTGCTGGCCGGGCATACGCATTGCGGGCAGATCATGGTGCCCGGCCTCGACCTGCCGCTGGCGTTGCTGACCTCGTCCGGTCGAACGCTTTTCGACTGGAACTACCGGTGCGGCGTCGTCAGGCGGGAGGGCCGGGTCGTCGTCGTCACCGCCGGGCTCGGCGGAACGTTGCCGCTTCGCATCGGCGCGCCACCGGACGTCTGGTTGCTGACGCTGGGGCCTTGAGGGTCGGGGTGGGGGACGCGGGCGAAGCCCGCGTCTCGTCGGTCGGGTTCGGCCAAGCCGACCCGCCGGCCGCCCGGCGAGCGACGCCTCCGGCGCGCCGGCCCAAGCTTCGCTTAGCCCTTGCGGCTCGCCTCGAACAGGAACCACGCCCGCTCCTCCGCCTGGTCGATCCACTCGTCCGCGATCGACGACGTGGCCGTGTCCTTGGCCTCCTCCGCGCGCTCGCGGGCTTCGCGGATGACCCCGACAAGCTTCAGATTGTCCTCGCGCAAGGCGGCGAGCATCTCGTCGGGAGCCACGAAGTCGCGGTCGTCGTCGCGGATCGACTGGCGGCGCTGGATGTCGCCGATCGAGCGGAGCGTGACGTTGCCCGTCTTGCGCACCCGCTCGGCGATCACGTCCGTCGTCTCCAGGATCTGCGTCGCCTGGTCGTCGAGCATCAGGTGATAGTCGCGGAAATGCGGGCCCGATACGTGCCAATGGTAGTTCTTGGTCTTCAGATACAGCGCGAACGAGTCGGCGAGCACCAGGTTCAACCCGTCGGCGACGCTGCGCGTGTCGTTGCGGGCGAGATCGGTGGGCGTGTCGAGCTGCTTGGGGACGGCGTCGGCCATGGGATGCTCCGGATGGGGTTCGGGAGCGGAACGACGCTGGGGCCGATTGGCTCCCGCCTCAGAGCAGCCCGAGCGCCGAAAGCGCGAGCGCCGCGCCCGTAGCGAGGAACAGCGCCGCCGCGATCCGCCGGACGGCGAGCTGGGGCAGGGCGGTCCAGGCGCGTTCGCCCATCAGCGCGGCGGGCGCGATCACCGCCAGCGACCCCGCCGTCGCCCCGGCGGCCGCCGCCCAAGGAAGCTCCGCCCGGGCGGCGAGCGCCAGGACGATGAACTGCAACCCGTCGCCGAACGCCAGGACGAACAGCCCCAGCGAACTCGTCCCGAACGCGCCGAGCCGCCAGCCGGCCAGCCGGTCGGGCGCCGTGGCGCGCACCACCCCGCCCGCGCCCTGGAGGATCAGCGCGAGCGCCAGGAACAGCCGCCCCGCCTCGGGCGTCAGCTTGCCCCGGAGCAGCAGCGCGCCCGCGCAGGCGAGCAGGCTCGCGCACCCCAGCGCGAGCGCGGCGGCCAGGATGACGGGTCCGGGCCGCCGGAACCGGTCGGCCAGGATCGCGGCGAGCCACGGCGTCCGGTCGCCGCCCTGCGCCAGCGCGCCCGCGACCAGCGCCGCCATCAGCGCATCCATGCGTTCACCCCGCGCGCCTTGCGCAGGCGGCGGCGAACGCGTCGCACGCGGCGGCGTCGTTCCGCTCGCACCCGACCGCGTCGCGCAGCATTTCCAGCCAGCCATGGACCAGCGGCCCGTGCTCGCCGCGCGACAACGCGCCGCCCAGCAGCCGCGCCACCACCACCGCCGGATGCAGCCCGGCCCCCAGCGCGATCGCGCGCACCTGGTCGAGCTCGCCCGCCAGGTCGCGCGCGCGGGTGCGCGCCGCGCGGCCGTCGATCGCGGCGATGCGCCGGCGGAGTTCCGCCTTGACCGCGTCCAGTCCCGTGCCCGTCATGTCCGTTCCTCCCCGTCCCGACCCGGAGGCTGCACGACCCGCGTGAAGGTCGCGTTACCGGCGCGCCCGGTTGACTTGGGACGGCCCGTGCGCCATGCGCGCCGCCGACCAGGCGGTGGGCGTTCGTCCGCCGTTTTTCACGTTTCCGTACCGGATTGTCGAAGGATAGGGCCCATGGCCAAGCCGACCACCATCAAGATCAAGCTCGTCAGCACCGCCGACACCGGCTTCTTCTACGTCACCAAGAAGAACCCGCGCACCAAGACGGAAAAGCTGACGTTCAAGAAGTACGATCCGGTCGTGCGCAAGCATGTCGAGTTCAAAGAAGCCACGATCAAGTAAGGCGATCGGCCTCGGCCGGCGCCCCGCCGCAAGACTCGCCCAAGCCCGGCCGGCCCGGCTCCGCCGGGACCGACGGCGCGGCTTCGCCGCGACGCCCTTTCTGTGACCTCACGCTACATCAGCGCGCCGACCTCGTTCATGAACCGCTGCAGGCCGATCGGCTTGGACACGTACGCGTCCGCGCCCGCCGCGCGGATGCGCTCCTCGTCCTCGCGCCCCGCATAGGCGGTGACGGCCATCACCGGGATGCCCTTGAGCTCCGGGTCGGCCTTCAGCTCCAGGATCAGGTCGTACCCCGTCACGTGCGGCATCTGGATGTCCATCACGATCAGGTCCGGCGCGAACGCGCGCGCGCGCGCCACCGCCTCGCGCCCGTCGCGCACCGGCTCCACCTCGTGCCGGTGCGCGCGGAGCAGGTCGCAGAAAAGCTTGAGGTTGAGTTCGTTGTCCTCGACAACGAGCACCTTCTTGGTCAAATCGCGCTTCCCATCTCTCCCCCGAGTATAACCGAGTGCGCCCACAAGATACACCCGACGCCGCCGCGCTCGCGCTCCAGGCGATGGTCTGGACGCTGGGCGAGCCCGACCGGGCGCAGCGCCTGCTCGACGTGACCGGCCTCGAC
>CAXTFF010000207.1:0-4079 GCA_964243325.1 uncultured Sphingomonas sp. | reverse complement strand
CGCCACAACCGGCTGGTGCTGGCGACGATCACGCTGGACCTGTTCGCGGTGCTGCTCGCCGGGGCGACCGCGCTGCTGCCCGTGTTCGCCCGCGACGTCCTCCGGGTCGGCGAGGCCGAGCTCGGCTTGCTCGCGGCCAGCGCGGGGGTCGGCGCGGCGGCGATGGCGATCTGGTTCTCCATCCGGCCGATGAAGCATGACGTGGGCCGCAAAATGCTGCTCGCCGTCATCGTCTTCGGCGGCGCGACGATCGTGTTCGGGCTGTCGCGCCAGCTTTGGCTATCCATCGGCGCGCTCGTCGTCGCAGGCGCGGCGGACATGGTGTCGGTCTATATCCGCTCGTCGTTGATCCAGCTCCACACCCCCGACGCGATGCGCGGGCGGGTCAGCGCGGTGTCGCAGCTGACCATCTCGGCCTCCAACGAGCTCGGCGAGGCGGAAAGCGGGCTGCTCGCGTCGCTGCTCGGGCCGGTCGGCGCGGTGGTGTTCGGCGGCGTCGGCGCGATCGCCGTGACGCTGCTCTGGGCCAGGCTGTACCCGGAGCTGAAGCTTGCAAAGAGCTTCGATCCTCCCGACGTCGTTCCCAAGCCACACGGAGTTGTTCAGACATGAAGGCCGACACCATCCTCGACACCGTCGGGAACACGCCGCACATCCGCATGAACCGGCTGTTTCCCGGCTCCGAAGTCTGGATCAAGTCGGAGAAGTCGAATCCCGGCGGATCGATCAAGGACCGTGTAGCGCTCGCGATGATCGAGGCGGCCGAGGCGTCCGGGCGACTCCTGCCCGGCGGCACGATCGTCGAGCCGACCAGCGGCAACACCGGCATCGGGCTGGCGATGGTCGCGGCGGTGAAGGGCTACAAGCTGGTCGTCGTCATGCCTGAGTCGATGTCGCTCGAGCGGCGTCGCCTCATGCTCGCTTACGGCGCGAGGTTCGACCTCACCTCACGCGAGAAGGGGATGAAAGGTGCGATCGAACGAGCGATGGAACTGGTCGCGGCGACCCCTGGCGCATGGCTGGCGCAACAGTTCGAAAATCCCGCCAATATCGATGTCCATGTCCGCACGACCGCTCAGGAAATCCTGAACGACTTCGCCGACACGCCGATCGACGTGATCATAACCGGCGTCGGCACGGGGGGGCATATCACCGCCGTGTCCGAGACGCTGAAGCAGGTCTGGCCGAACCTGAAAGTGTACGCGGTGGAACCCGCCGCCTCGCCTGTGATCGGCGGTGGCCAGCCCGGCCCGCATCCCATCCAGGGCATCGGTGCGGGCTTCATTCCGGCCAATCTCCACACCGCCGCGCTCGACGGGGTGATCGAGGTCGACGCCGCCGTCGCCAAGGACATGGCGCGCCGTGCAGCCAGCGAGGAGGGCATGCTGGTCGGCATCAGCTCGGGCGCGACGCTCGCGGCGATCCTGCAGAAGCTGCCCGACCTGCCCGACGACGTGCGCGTGCTCGGCTTCAACTACGACACGGGCGAGCGGTACCTGTCCGTGCCGGATTTCCTGCCCGAGTGAGCGGCGACTTGTCCGCAGGCCCGTCGAGCGGACGCGCGCGCCCGCTCCACTTGGCGCTCGCCGGGATCGCCGTCGTCGCGGTCGGCGCGCCCGCGCTGGTCGTGTTCACCGCACCGCCGGTTCGCTCGACCGCGGCCGCGCGCCTCGCCGCCCGGCCGCAGCGCGTCGTGCCCGCGGCCGAGCTGCCGCCCGTCGAGCCGACCGCCTTCGTGGAGATCGCCCGCGAGGATGCGCAAAGCTTCAACGCCACCGTCCCCTTCTCGACCGCGCCGAATCCCGCCGCGCGGCCGTTCCGCTTCGGCGGCGGACCCGACGACCTGGCGCGCGCCACGGACTGCCTGGCGGCGGGCGTGCTGTACGAGGCGGGCGACGACGCGGTCGGCGAGCGCGCCGTCGCGCAGGTCGTGCTCAACCGCCTGCGCCATCCCGCCTTTCCCAAGACGGTGTGCGGCGTGGTGTTCCAGGGGCAGGAGCGCAGCACGGGCTGTCAGTTCACCTTCACCTGCGACGGGGCGCTGCGTCGCCAGCCGTCCGAGGGCGGATGGCGGCGCGCGCGCGAGATCGCGGCGGCGGCCTTGGCCGGGTCGGTGTACGGCCCCGTAGGCCACGCCACGCACTATCACACCGACTGGGTCGTACCCTACTGGTCGTCCAGCCTGGACAAGATCACCAAGGTCGGTACGCACCTGTTCTTCCGTTGGACAGGCTGGTGGGGGACTCCGCCCGCCTTCAATCGCCGGCCGTCGCCCGACGAGCCGGTGGTGACCAAGATCGCCTATTTGTCACCGGTCCACGGGTCGGCGTCGGGCGACGCATTGCCGCTCCTGCCCGAGGGCATCGAAGAAGCGGCCGCGTTGGAGGCGATGGTCGCGACCGCGCCGCCCGCGCCCGCGACGCCGCTGCCCGACCCGGAGCTGACGCCCGACCGCGACAGCTTCCTCATGACGCTCCCCGCCAACATCCCGCCCCAGCTATGGCCCGCGCTCGCCAACAAGACGTGCGGCGAGCGTGCGTACTGCAAGGTGCTCGGCTGGACGGACGCCGCCAAGACGCCGACGCGCCTGCCGCTGAACACCGCGCAGGTGGCGGGCATGAGCTTCAGCTACCTGCGCGACCGCCAGGCGGGGACGGAACGCAAATTGTGGAACTGCCGCGAGACCAAGCGGCCCGTGCCCGTCCAGTGCATGAAGATGCAGACCTACATACCCGCGGGCGAAGCGCTGCCCGCGCCCGCCGTCGCGGTGCCCGCGGTGCGCGGTCCCGACGCGCTCGGCGGACTCCGTCGCAAGCCGGCCGAGGCCGCCGCGCAACCGCCCTCCCCGGCCGCCAAGGCGGTGGAGGGCGCGCGCCCGGTCACGCCGCCAGGAACATCTCCGGGGGCAACGCCATGACCGCGTCCGCGCCGCCCTCGATCTTGCGGCGAAGCGATCCCGTCTCGGGCAGCACGCGCTCGGCGTAGAAGCGCGCGGTGACGAGCTTGGCGTCGAGGAAGGCCGTATCGCCCTCCCCCGCCGCCTTCAGGCGCGCGGCGGCGGCGGCCATGCGGAGCCACATGTACCCGACCGCGACGATGCCCATCAGATGCATGTACGGCACCGCGCCCGCGCCGACATGGTCCGGATTCTTCATGCCGTTGGCCATGAACCACATGCTGGCCGCCTGCAGATCGCCGAGCGACTTCTCCAGCCGCATCGCCACGTCGGCGGTGGCGGGATCGGTCTTGCCGCCCACGATCTCGTCGGCGACCATCTTGAGCATCGACTGCGCCGCGCGGCCGCCGTTCTGCATCAGCTTGCGGCCGACCAGGTCCATGGCCTGGATGCCGTTCGTCCCCTCGTAGATCATCGCGATCCGGGCATCGCGGACATACTGCTCCATGCCCCATTCGGCGACGTAGCCGTGGCCGCCATAGACCTGCTGCGCGTCCGTCGCGATCTGATAGCCCATGTCGGTGCCATAGCCCTTGATGACGGGCGTGAGCAGCCCGATCAGGTCGCCCGCCAGCTGCCGCTCCTCCTCGGTCACGCCCATATGCTCCAGGTCGACCTGGAGCGCGCCCCACAGGCACAGCGCGCGCAGGCCCTCCGTCAGCGCCTTCATCGTCATCAGCATCCGGCGCACGTCCGGGTGGACGAACAGCGTGTCCGCGCCCTGGGTAGGCTCCGCAGCGCCGGTCAGCGCGCGGCCCTGGCGGCGGTCGCGGGCATAGGCGACCGCGTTCTGGTACGCCGTCTCCGCGACGCCCAGGCCCTGCAGACCGACGCCGAGCCGCGCCGCGTTCATCATGATGAACATCGCGGCCAGGCCCTTCATCTCATCGCCGACAAGCCAGCCCGTCGCGCCGTCATAGTTCATCAGGCAGGTCGAGTTGCCGTGGATGCCCATCTTATGCTCGATCGAGCCGCACGACACCGCGTTGCGCTCGCCGAGCGTCCCGTCATCGTTGACCATCACCTTGGGCACGACGAACAGCGAAATGCCCTTGGAGCTGTCGGGCGCGCCGGGCGTCTTTGCGAGAACCAGGTGGATGATGTTGTCCGTCAGGTCGTGCTC
>CAXTFF010000206.1:0-4103 GCA_964243325.1 uncultured Sphingomonas sp. | reverse complement strand
AGGGGGACCCCAGCCTTCGCCGGGGTGACGGGTAGGGTCAGGCGCTGGGGCGCGCGCCGCCCGGACGGCCGCCGCCGCCGCTGCGGCCGTTGCCGCCGCCGCTGCGCGAGGGGCGGCCGTACTGGCGCGATTGGGCGCTCGGCACGGGCGCGTGGGTCGCGCGCGGGCGGGCGGGGGGACGCTGGCCGCGGGCGCGCTCCTCGCGCGGGGCGGGGTCGGCGCCGATCGCCTTGACGCGCTCGGTCTTGATCCGGTTGGCCTGCGCCAGGAAGTCGGCGGGGAGCGGCGTCACCGCGACCTTCTGGCGCGTCAGCTTCTCGATATCGCGCAGGTAGGGCCGCTCGTCCTCGGCGCAAAAGGCGATGGCGATCCCCGACTTGCCCGCGCGCGCGGTGCGGCCGATGCGGTGGACATACTGCTCGGCGACGTTGGGCAGTTCGAAGTTGATCACGTGGCTGACGCCCGACACGTCGATGCCGCGCGCGGCGATGTCGGTGGCGACCAGGACGCGCGCGCGGCCGTCCTTGAATTCCGCCAGCGCGCGCTCGCGCTGAGGCTGCGACTTGTTGCCGTGGATGGCGTTGGAGGCGATGCCGTTGCCCGCGAGCAGCTTCACGACGCGGTCGGCGCCGTGCTTGGTGCGGGTGAAGATGAGCGCGCGCTCGACCGCGGGATCGGCGAGGGTCAGGGTGAGCAGCGCCTGCTTCTCCGCCTGGTTCACGAAGGTCACGGTCTGGTCGACGCGCTCGGCGGTGGTGGCGGCGGGCTTGATCGAGACGGTCGCGGGGTCGTTCAGGAACTGGCCCGACAGCTCGCGGATCGCCGCGGGCATGGTGGCCGAGAAGAACAAGGTCTGGCGAACCTTCGGCACCATGCGCGCGATCTTGCGGAGCGCGTGGATGAAGCCGAGGTCGAGCATCTGGTCGGCCTCGTCGAGCACCAGGATCTCGACCATGGTCAGGTTGCAGAAGCGCTGTTCGACCAAGTCGAGCAGGCGGCCGGGCGTCGCGACGAGGATGTCGACGCCGCGGCTCATGTCCTGGCGGTTCTTGTTGATCGAGGTGCCGCCGAAGACGGTGGCGACGCTCATCTTGGAGAACTGGCCGTAGCCGCGCGCGCTCTCGGCGATCTGGCTGGCCAGCTCGCGCGTCGGGGCGAGCACGAGCATGCGGCAATGGAAGGGCAGCACGCGCTTGGGCTCGGCGACGAGGCGCTGGATGGAGGGGAGCACGAAGGCGGCGGTCTTGCCGGTCCCGGTCTGCGCGATGCCGAGCAGGTCGCGGCCCTCCAGGAGCGTCGGAATCGACTGTTCCTGGATGGGGGTGGGGGCGGTGTAGTTGCGCGCGGCGAGCGCGCGGACGAGGGGCTCGGCGAGGCCGAGTTGCTGGAAATTCATGAAGGTCACTCTGAGAACGGCCGGCGCGCGTCGAGGACGCACGGGCGGCGGGGGTTGTTGACGCCCCGCGTGATTTGGGAAGCCTGAAGCAACGACCGAGGCGGAGCCTGGACGGGCGAACCCGTCCGATCACGCTGCATTACGCCTCGATGTCCCTGCACCTACGCCCGAAGCGTCAGAAAGTCAAGTTGCGCGCCCGCAACCAGCGTTCGCCCATGACCGCGTCGAGCGCGGGCGGGTCGAAGCGGTCGAGCCCGGAGCCGGGATAGAAGGTCATCTCGCCGAAGCGCGGGCCGCCCGCGAGGTCGTACAGGTCGACGCGGACGAAGTCGAAGGAACGGCCCAGCGTCTCGGCGGCATCGATCATGCGGGGCAGCGAGGCCGGGCGCGGCGGGTCGGGGTCGGGCGTCGGGGTGGAAACGCGGTTCCAGTCCCGGTCCATGACGATCCAGCGATGGTCGCGCTCGCGGTCGAGATGGACCTGGACGTATTCGACGCGGCCGCCGAACGGGAAGAACTTGTAGTCGACGGGGAGGGCGGGACCGGGGCCCGCGAACGCCTCGACCAGGAGCCCGAGCGGGATGCGGCGGTAGGCCCATTCGTCTAGCCAGATGCCGTAGGGGCGGCGCATCCAGCCTTGCGCCTCCTGGCGGATCGTCGTCCAGTCGTCGCCGTCACGGACGATGCGGACCTGCTTGCAGCCGTGACGCGACTTGACGACGAACGGGCGGGGCCACGGGGCCTGCTCGGGCAGTTCCGTGCCCGACCAGAGCGTGGGCGTGACCCATTCGGGGCCCAGCATGTCCGCGACCAGCGCCTTGGCGCGGACCTTGTCGGCGAGCGGCGGCATCCGCAGGTCGCGCTCGTGGAGCTTGCGGTGCTGGATCAGTTCGGTGAAGAGCGTCGGGTGGCCCAGGTCGGGCAGGCGGCCATGCCGCCATATGTAGCAGAGCCGGACGCGCAGCCGCTCGAGCGCTCGGGCGGGGTCGATCGCGGGCGGTGGCGATTCTTGGGGCGCGTAGGTCGCGCCGAACGGCCGGGTGCTCACGCGATGAGCAGGCCGGCGAGCGCGGCGGACATGAGGTTGGCGAGCGAGCCTGCAGCGAGCGCGCGCAGGCCCAGGCGGGCGATCATGGGACGTTGGTTCGGGGCGAGCCCGCCCGTCACCGCCATCTGGATCGCGATGGAGGAGAAGTTGGCGAAACCGCACAGCGCGAAGGTGACCACGGCGACGGTGCGCGGGGAGAGCCGGCCCGCCTGCTGCCCAAGCGAGATGTACGCGACGAACTCGTTCAGGACGATCTTCTGGCCGAACAGCCCGCCCGCGATCCCGGCCTCGTTCCAGGGAACGTTCAGGAGGAACATGACGGGCGCGAAGACATAGCCGAGCAGCCCCTGGAAGCTGATCGCGGGATGGCCGAACAGCCCGCCGACGCCGCCCAGCAGGCCGTTGGCGAGCGCGACGAGGGCGACGAAGGCGAGCACCATCGCGCCGACCGCGACCGCGAGCCTGACGCCGGTCTGCGCGCCTTGCGCGGCCGCCATGATGATGTTGGCGGGCTTCTCCTCGTCGTGGGTGGCGTCGGGCATGGGCTCGCCGGAGGTGCCGACCGCTTGATCCCGTGACGTCGGACGAGGCTCGTCGGCTTCGTCGCCGACCCTCGCCGGCCGATCGGGCATGATGATCTTGGCCATGAGTATCCCGCCCGGCGCCGCCATGAACGACGCCGCCAGCAGATACTCGATCCGGATCCCCATGGACGCATAGGCCGCCAGGATCGTGCCCGCGACGCCCGCCATGCCGCTGGTCATCACGGTGAAGAGCTGGGGCGGGGTCAGCCCCGCCAGATAGGGGCGGATGACGAGCGGGGATTCGGACTGGCCGACGAAGATGTTGGCGGCCGCGCACAGCGATTCGACCTTGGACACGCCGATCACCCGCTCGATCGCGCCGCCGATCCAGCGGACCACGAACTGCATGATGTTGAGATAATAAAGGATCGACACGAGCGAGGCGAAGAAGATGATGACGGGCAGCGCGGCGATGGCGAAGCTGTTGCCGCCGATCCCGGGCGCGGCGAGCGGGCCGAACAGGAAATCGGTCCCCGCCTTCGCGTAGCCGAGCAGCGCGGAGACGCCCGCCGACGCGGTCGACAATGCGGTCACGCCCCAGGGCACGTAGAGCACGAGCACGGCGACCCCGACCTGGAGCGCGAACGCGCTGCCGACGACGCGCGGGCGGATGGCGCGGCGGTCGGTGGACAGGAGGACGGCGAGGCCGAGGATGACGGCGATGCCGAGCAGGCCGATCGCGAATCGGTTCACGCAGGCCGTCCCGTCGACGGTTCACACATGTCACGCCCGTTCGGCAATTCCGTTGCTCCGCCTTGAAACTTCGTTGCGCGACCCCCGACGCTTCCGGGTCCGGGCGGACGGCTTATGGCGGAGGAGCCGTGTGTAGGACAGCCCCGTATGAGCGCGGGCGGCGGATGGGTCGGGCGGAGGGGATGACGGGTCGGGGAACGTCCGCTAGCACTCCGCGATGCCCGCCGAATCTCGCCCGCTCTCCCCCTCGCTGTTCGCGTTCGCCATCTTCTATGGCGGCATGGTGTGCATCGCGGGGGTGCTCGGGAATAAGCAGGTCGCGCTGGGACCGCTCGCGGTGGAGGCGGGGATCTTCGCGTTCCTGCTGCTGGTGGTGACGTCG
>CAXTFF010000205.1:0-4136 GCA_964243325.1 uncultured Sphingomonas sp. | reverse complement strand
TGCTTCTTGGTCCAGCATTCGCCGATGTTCGGGCAGGCCGCCTCCTCGCACACGGTGGCCAGGCCGAGGCGGCGCATCAGCGCCTTGGTCTCGGCGAAGCCGACGCTGGTCGGGGCCTTGACCCTGATCCAGTCGGGCTTGCGCTCACGCGGGGGACGGGCGAGCGGGGTCATGTCGTTCATGAGCGCGAGATAGCGAGCGCGGGGCCGCTCCACAACTCGCGGGGGCCGCGCTAAGGGGCGCGGCGCAACCGAGGAGAACGCTATGGTCGATTTCAGCAACATGGTGGAGGGATATCATCGGTTCCACGAGCAGCGCTGGGCGCACGAGCGCGAGCGCTGGGCGACGCTGGGCGAGGGTCAGAGCCCCAAGGTGATGGTGATCGCCTGTGCCGACAGCCGGGTCGATCCGGCGCAGGTGTTCGACGCCGGGCCGGGCGAGATCTTCGTGATCCGCAACGTCGCCAATCTCGTGCCGCCCTATGAGACGGGGGGCGGGCTGCACGGCGTGTCGGCGGCGCTGGAGTTCGCGGTGACGCAGCTGGAGGTGCCGGAGATCCTGGTGCTGGGCCACGCGTCGTGCGGCGGCTGCAAGGCGTCGCTGACCCGCGCCTTCGACGGGGCGGAGATGGGCGCGGGCGGATTCGTGTCGAGCTGGGTCGGCATCCTGTCGTCGGCGCGCGATCGGGTCATCGCGCGGCTCGGCACGGACGGTGACGGCGCGCAGCGCGAGCTGGAATGGGAGGGCGTGCGCCAGTCGCTGGGCAACCTGATGACGTTCCCGTTCGTGCGCGAGCGGGTCGAGGCGGGGTCGCTGGCGCTGCGGGGCGCGTGGTTCGAGATCGCGAGCGGCGAGCTGCGGGTGATGGACCGGGACGGGAAGTTCCTGCCCGCCTGAAACGAGGAACGGCGCGGCGACCGAGGTCGCCGCGCCGTTCCATTGTTCATGCGGTCGCGCTTACTCGGCGGCCACGGAACCTTTGGCCGGACGGTTGTCCCGGCGCTCGGCGATGCGCGCCGACTTGCCGGTGCGGCCGCGCAGGTAATAGAGCTTGGCGCGGCGGACGGCACCCTTGCGGACGACCTCGATCGAGTCGACATTGGGCGAATAGAGCGGGAACACGCGCTCGACGCCCTCGCCGAAGCTGATCTTGCGGACGGTGAAGCTGGAGCCCATGCCGCGGTTCGCGCGGGCGATGCACACGCCCTCGTAATTCTGGACGCGGGTGCGCTCACCCTCGACGACCTTGACGCCGACGCGCAGGGTGTCGCCGGGGCGGAATTCGGGGTGGGTCTTGGTGGCCGTGAGCTTGGCGATCTGCTCGGCTTCGAGCTGCTGGATGATGTTCACTGGTCGTCCTCGTCATGCCGCGCGCCAGAGGGCGACCCGACCCGAACGCCGACATGACGCTCCCAAAGGTCCGGCCGCCGTGACCGTGTATCGGCCTCCGCCCTGGCTTGGCGCCAGGCGGCGACCTTCGCGTGATCCCCCGATCGCAGCACTTGCGGGATCTCGCGCCCTTCCCACATCCGCGGTCGGGTATAGTGGGGATATTCGAGGAGGCCTCGCTCGAAGCTCTCCTCCACCCCGCTGGAAGCCGCGCCCATTACGCCGGGGAGCAGGCGGACGCAAGCGTCGAGCACGACCAGCGCCCCCATCTCGCCGCCCGACAGGACATAGTCGCCGATCGACACCTCCTCGACCGGGCGCGCCTCGAACAGGCGTTCGTCGAGTCCCTCGAACCGGCCGCACAGGACGATCGCGCCGGGTCCGGCGGCCAGGTCGCGGACGCGGGCCTGGGTGAGCGGGCGGCCGCGCGGCGTCATGGCGAGGACGGGGCGGCCATCGGCGACGCCGTCGATCGCGGCGGCGACCACGTCGGCGCGCAGCACCATCCCCGCCCCGCCGCCCGCGGGCGTGTCGTCGACCGAGCGGTGCCTGTCGGTCGCGAAATCGCGGATGTTGACGGCGCCGAGCGACCACCGCCCCTCGCCGAGCGCGCGGCCGGCGAGCGAGGTGCCGAGCGGGCCGGGGAACATCTCGGGGTACAGGGTCAGGACGGTCGCGGCGAAGGTCACTCGGTCCAGTTCTCGACGCGCAAGCCTGGCACGTCGGTAAAATCGCGCTCGTTATTGGTCACGAGCGTCAGGTCGAGCGCGAGCGCGTGCGCGGCGATCAACCGATCGAAGCTCGACCGCTGAACGCCGATCCTGCGGGCGACCTGGCCGTAGATGTCGGCCGCCGCACCGTCGAACGGCACGACCGATACGAAGGTCAGAAAGGCATCGACGTTGCGCGCATCCTTCTCGGGATCGGTCGAGGCGCGATTGCCGACCCGAAGCTCGGCGGTCGTGATAGCGGAGACGGACAACTTACCGAAGGCCCGTTCGATCCGTGGCACGATGGCGGCGTCACGCGCCAGGAGAAAGTCGAGACAGGCGTTCGTGTCGAGCAGGTACATCAAGCCGCCTCGCGCGATGGCTTGCCCACGCTCCAGTCGCGCTCCTCCTGCTCTATGTCTCCCCGCCCGTTGGCCATGAAACCGGGCGACATGCTGCCGTACAGACCCATGAGCACCTTCAGATCATCCTGCGTTCTCCAGAAGCTGAAGCCGCCGTCCGCATGCCCGACGATCCTGACTTCCTCGCCTTCGACGAAGCCGAGTTGCTTGGGCAGGCGAAGCGCCACCGAATTGCCCGACTTGAAAGTCCGAGTACGATATTCATTGCCCATCGGCACCTCCGTAACTACGTGGGGTATATACCTATCCGGCTCAGGTACCGCAAGGAACCCTCCCCCACCCCGCCCATTGGATCGTTCATGGAAGATTGCCTCATCATCGGCGGGGGGCCCGCCGGCATGACCGCCGCCATCTATCTGGCGCGGTTCCACCTGCACGTGCGCGTGGTCGATGGCGGGGAGAGCCGGGTGACGTGGATCCCGCGCACGCACAACCACGCCGGCTATCCGGGCGGCATCCCCGGCACCGAGCTGCTGGGCAAGATGCGCGAGCAGGCGGCCGAATTCGGGATCGCGGTGGAGAACCGCGTGATCGAGCGGGCGGAGCGGCTGGAGAACGGGTTCGAGGCCGTGGCGATCGACGGCGAGGTGATCCGCGCGCGCACGATCCTGCTGGCGACCGGCGTGGTGAACAAGTCGCCGCCGATCGCGCCCGAGCTGCACCAGGTCGCGATGGACCGCGGGCTGCTGCGTTATTGCCCGATCTGCGACGGGTACGAGGTGACCGACAAGCGCGTCGGCGTGATCGGCAGCCGTACGCACGGGTTCAAGGAGGCGGTGTTCCTGCGCATGTACACCCGCGACGTCACGCTGATCGCGCCCGACACCGATCTGGAGCTGTCGGACGAGGAGCAGGCCAAGCTGGCGGAGTTGGGCGTCGAGGCGCTGGGCGGGCCGTGCGCGTCCTTGCGGCTGGACGGCGACAAGATCACCGTGCCGACGCCGCGCGGCGAGTTGAGCTTCGACAGCGTCTATCCGGCGCTGGGGTCGGTGATCCGGTCGGAACTGGCCGTGGCGCTCGGCGCGGACGCGGCGACGGACGGGACGCTGGTGGTGGACGACCACCAGCGCACCAGCGTGGCGGGGCTGTATGCGGCGGGCGACGTGGTGAAGGGGCTCGACCAGATCAGCCACGCGATGGGCGAAGGCGGCGTCGCGGCGGTGACGATCCGGAACGACATGGCGGAGCAGCGGGCGTTGGTGCGGTAACCCTATTTGGGTGCCGAGCCTGCCATCTGACTTAATTAGGAATTACACCTAACACCTATTTACGCGAACCATTCAAGTAATCTGTATTATAGACACTATCGAGCGTCACGTTTCCGGCACTTCCGCCTATCGTTCCCGTTATCGTCACCTTCATACCCGGCTTAAACCATATGTTGATCCAGCTAACGTCAGCTGTGCCGAACGAGTCTATGATTTTTTTATAAGGAAGTGCTATCGAATATCTATTCTCGGTTCTTAGATCTCGAACGCGCAGAAGATTCGGTACATCCTCCCCATCAACATAGCCAACCCGCTCAACTATACCTTGAACAGAGAAGTTAGAGCAGCTCGCCGATCCAGAATCGCATCCGTCAGGGCTTAAACCAACGACACCAAGAACTTTAAGC
>CAXTFF010000204.1:0-4161 GCA_964243325.1 uncultured Sphingomonas sp. | reverse complement strand
CCTCGTCGAACAGCCGGTCGTACAGATAGCGCCCGCCGATGCCGAAGCTCCCCGTCTCGCGCCGGCCGTTCCGCTCGACCACGATCGACACGTTCAGGCGCACGAGCGGCCGCACGTCGTGCGCGACGAAGCCGTCGGCGCGGACGATCTCGACCACGCTCCAGGAGCCCGACAGGCCGACGGATACCTGCGCCACCCGCGGATCGCGCGCCCGCGCGGCGGCGTCGATGCGCTGGCACAGATTCACCTTGTCGGCGAAGGGGACGAGGTCGAGCGGGTCGCCGTCGGTGTAGAGGTGGCGGTTGGTGCCGGGCGGCGGTCCCGCCTTGGGACCGGTCGCGGGGTCGATCAGCGTCATCGTCTCGGCCGCGCGATTGATCGCCGCTTCGCTCAACTCGTTCGCGTGCGCGAATGCGGTGGTCTCGCCCGACACGGCGCGCAGGCCGAAGCCGCCGTGCGTGTCGTAGCTCGCGGTCTTGAGCCGGCCGTCGTCGAAGCCGAACGCCTCCGACCGGCGGTACTGGAGGTAGAGCTCGCCGTCGTCGGCGCTGCCTAGCGCCCGGGCGGCGAGCGCCTGAGCCCGGGCGGGGTCGAGGTCGCGGTAAAGGAAGCGGCGGGGATCGGTCGGGGTCGTCATCCCCTGGATATAGGTCGGGGAAGCGCCGCGGCAAAGCCGCGTCGTCGGTCGCGGCCCGACGCCGCGCCGGCCGGGCCGGGCTTCACTGACCGGCGGCGTCGCCGCGGTCGTGAAGCCGGCCCTGGTCCGCCCCGTCCGCGGGGCCGCCGATCAGGATGAAGCGCCGGTCGCAATAGCCGCAATCGACATAGCCGGTCTCGTCGATCTGAAGGAACACGCGCGGATGGCCGAGCGCCGCGCCGCCGGGAATGTCGACCGCCCCGTCGCACGCGACACGGCGGGTGGAGACGCGGGATGTTTCGAGCGGCGGATGCATGGGGCGCGGATAGCAAGCGCGCGCCGGCGGCGGAAGGGGTGTATCTCCGCGCGCCCGCCCGCTATCGCGGCCCATATGGACGTTGCCACCACCGCCGCCGCGATCGGCATTTCCGGACTCTCAAAAACCTACGCCGGCGGCAAGCGGGCGCTGGACGGCGTGACCCTCGACGTGCCCCGGGGTCAGATCTTCGGGCTGCTCGGCCCCAACGGCGCGGGGAAATCGACGCTGATCAACATCCTGGCCGGGCTGGTCAACAAGACCGATGGTTCCGCGTCGATCTGGGGCTTCGACATCGACCGGCATCCGCGCAACGCCAAGGCGTCGATCGGCATCGTCAACCAGGAGATCCTGTTCGACCCCTTCTTTTCCCCGCGCGAGACCTTGGAGATCCAGGCCGGGCTGTACGGGGTGCCCCGCCGCGATCGCCGCACGCTCGAGCTGCTGCGCGCGGTCAGGCTGGAGGACAAGGCGGACGCCTACGCCCGCACGCTGTCGGGCGGCATGAAACGGCGGCTGATGGTCGCCAAGGCGATGGTCCACGCGCCTCCCGTGCTCGTGCTCGACGAGCCCACGGCGGGCGTCGACATCGAGCTGCGCCAGCAGCTGTGGGCGTATGTGCGCGAGCTCAACGCGGGCGGCGTCACGGTGGTGCTGACCACGCATTACCTGGAAGAGGCCGAGGCGCTGTGCGACCGCATCGCCATCATCAACAACGGCCGGCTGATCGCCAACGAGCCGACGCGCGAGCTGGTGGGCAAGGCGCAGGAGAAGGTCGTCTCCGTCACCGTCGACCGCGATCTGACGGAGGCGCCCGACGCGGTCTGCTTCGAGAAGGTCGTGCTGCGCGGTGCCCGGACGCTGGAGATCACCTACGCCAAGGACCGCGTCAACGCCGGCGAGGTGCTGGCGGCGGTGACGCGCGGCGGCTTGGGCATCGTCGACGTGGTCACCAAGGAGGCGGACCTGGAGGACGTGTTCCTGAGCCTGACGCGGGCGGCGAACGCGTGAGGACGCCGCGTTGAGCAGCTCCGACATCCTCATCGTCGGCTCGGGCGCGGCGGGGCTGACGGCGGCGCTGAACCTGGCCGACCGATTCCGGGTGACGGTGCTCGCCAAGGGCGGGCTGGACGAGGGATCGACCGCCTGGGCGCAAGGCGGGATCGCGGCGGTGCTGGAGCCGGGCGACACGTTCGCCGACCATGTCGAGGACACGATGATCGCGGGCGCCGGGTTGAACGACCGCGGCGTCGTCGAGTTCGTCGTGGAGCGCGCGCCCGCCGCGATCGAGCGCCTGCGCGACCTGGGCGTCCCCTTCGCCATGGACGGGGACGCGCTCCACCTGACGCGCGAGGGCGGGCATTCGCACCGCCGCATCGTCCATGTCGACGACGCGACCGGCTGGGCGGTGCAGGAGGCGCTGCTCAAGGCGGCGCGCGCCAACCCCAACATCACGCTCGTCCCCGACCAGGTGGCGATCGACCTGGCCGGATCGCGCCACGAGGAACGCTATTCGGGCGCGGGGCACGTGTGGGGAGCGTACGCGGTCGACCGCACTTCGGGCGTGGTCAACCTCCACACCGCGCGCGCGACGATCCTGGCGACCGGAGGCGCGGGCCGGACCTACCTGTTCTCCACCGCGCCCAAGGGGGCGACGGGCGACGGCATCGCGATGGCGTGGCGCGCGGGGTGCCGCGTGTCGAACATGGAGTTCATGCAGTTCCACCCGACCTGCCTCTACAATCTGGAGGTCAAGAACTTCCTGATCACCGAGGCGGTGCGCGGCGAGGGCGGGCGGCTGCTCAACCCGCGCACCGGGCACCGCTTCATGCCCGACCTCGATCCGCGCGCCGAGCTGGCGCCGCGCGACGTGGTGGCGCGCGCGATCGACGCCGAGATCAAGCGCGACGGGCTCGACTACGTCCATCTCGACATCAGCCACCTGGCGCCGGACTTCGTGCGCGGGCACTTCCCCAACATCCACGACAAGCTGCTCGGGCTCGGCATCGACATGACGCGGGAGCCGATCCCGGTCGTCCCCGCCCAGCATTACACCTGCGGCGGGATCGTCGTGGACCGCGACGGGCGCACCGACCTGCCCGGGCTCTACGCGGCGGGCGAATGCACCCAGTCGGGGCTCCACGGCGCGAACCGGCTGGCCTCCAACTCGCTGCTCGAATGCTTCGTCTACGGCGAGGCTGCGGCGGCGCACATCGCGGCGCACTGGGACGAGCTCCCCCCGCCCCCGCCCGTGCGCCCCTGGGACGAGAGCCGCGTGACCGATTCGGACGAGGAGGTCGTCATCAAGCAGAACTGGACGGAGATCCGCCGGTTCATGTGGAATTACGTCGGCATCGTGCGCACCACCAAGCGGCTCCGGCGCGCCGCCACCCGCATCGCCATGCTGAACGAGGAGGTGGCCGACCATTACGGCCATTTCCGCGTCACCCCCGACCTGATCGAACTCCGCAACCTGCTCCAGACCGCCGACCTGATCGTTCGTTCGGCGCTGCGCCGCAAGGAGAGTCGCGGGCTGCATTTCACGCTAGACCATCCGGGTAGGGCCGCCGACGCGGTCGATACCGTCCTGGTGCCTTCGCACTATTGATCCGCGCCCCGACCGCAACCGGGCGCGGTGCGCGCCCGCTTCGTCGCACGGGGCGCATCCGGTGGTTTCGCGGGAACGAAGCTCGGCTCACACATGCCCGCTCGGGGCTGGGGTGCGTACGACTGTGATGACTCTTCGAGGCGGCTTGGGCCGTTCAACCATGCTGGCGCTGCTCGCCGGCCTGACCGCTTGCGTGCCGCCCTCGTCGCGGCCCGAGGCGACGTCGCAGCCGAGCGCGTCGCTGCCGCCGCCCGTCGCGATCGTTTCCGTGCCCGTCCCCGCTCCCGCGCCGCGCGCCGTCCGCGCCGCGCCCGGCGCGCTGACGGCCGCCGTCACGCAAGCGGTGCGCGGCTTTCCCGGCATCGCCGGAGCCGCGGTGCGCGCGGTGGACGAGGGCTGGACGGTCGAAGCGGGCGGCCGCCGCCTGCTTCCCCAGCAGTCCGTCTCCAAGCTCTGGGTCGCGATCACCGTCATGGAGCAGCGCGACCAGGGCCGCGTCCGGCTGGAGGACGAGATCACCGTCCGCCCGCAGGACCTGACCTGGTTCCACCAGCCGATCGCCTACATCGTCCGGCAGAAGGGCAGCTTCACCACCACGGT
>CAXTFF010000203.1:0-4197 GCA_964243325.1 uncultured Sphingomonas sp. | reverse complement strand
GCCCTCGATCCGCGTCGCCCCGTCGGCCTCGGCCATGCGGCGCAGGAACTTCGCATAAAGCGCGGAGTCGAGCTGATAGGCGCAGTTCATCTTGTCATCGGGCAGGTGAGCGAATCTGCCTTCGCGCGCAGCGATCAGCTCCAGGCAGTAATCGTCATAGGGTTGGTCGTGACCCCTGGTCCGGCCGTGCATCCAGAAATGCTGGAACCCCGCCGACCAGTGATCCTTGCCGGTAAGGCCGAAGGAGTGAAAGTAGCTCTCGCCTCGCACGCGCCAGTCGTCGAACAGGATGCCCAGCTTGAACGTCGCCTGCGTCTCGCGCATGAACTCGGCCTCGCCCACGCCCAGCAGCCGGTTGTAGGTGGCCAGCGGCGGGATGGTGGACTCGCCGACCCCCACCGTGCCGATCGCGTCCGATTCGACCAGCGTCAGCTCGACGGTCCGCCCCAGCGTCCGCGCGATCGCGGCGGCGGCCATCCACCCGGCCGTGCCGCCGCCCGCCACGACGATCCGGCGCGGATGCCTGTTGTCGTTCGTCATCGGCTCAGGCTCCGCAGGAGAAAGGCGCGCATCCGCCCGGCGCTCTCGGCGGTCAAGGGCGCGAGCACGCCGCGCGCCTGTTCGGGGATGTGCGAGACGACCTCCTCGCCGTTCCCGAACACGTAATAGTCGAACAGGTCGCGCCAGTGCGCCTTCTGGTCGGCGGGCAGGTCGCGGATCGCCAGCATGGCGTGGTTGAGCGCGTCCTGCGGCTGGCCCATCCAGCGCGGGGTGTCGCGCCACCAGTAGTTCACTAGGACGTTGAAGGGGGCCAGTCCCTCGACATGGTGCCACCACATGGCCGGGATGTAGAGCGCGTCGCCCGCTTCCAGTTCGGCGACCTGCGCCTGTTCCAGCGCGTCGACGAAACGGGGGTGCGCGTCCAGGTCGGGCGCGTGGAAATCCACCATGCTGACCGCGCGGCCCGCAGGCGTGTTGTCGACCGGTCCCAAATACAGATCGCGGAACGCCTCGCGCGGGAACAGCGTGAAGCGACGCCGCCCGACCGCGACGCAGGCGAGGTTGTTGGGCAGGTCGTTATGCGCCGCGATCCGCGTGCGCGTACCCATCCAGATGCTCGCCAGGGGCGCGCGGTCGCCCAGCTCGACGCGGTTGGCCTCGTGCAGCCCGTCGAAGAATTCGTGCATGTCGATCGAGGCGAGGTAGATGGCGGGGGCGTCGGCTCGGCTCTCGCCCTCGGCGATCTTGGCGAACACGTCGGGCAGCGGCGCGCGCAGCGTACGGAAGTTCATCGCCATGTCGTCGTCGTAGAACAGCCTTCCGCCACTTCCCGGTGCGCCGACCGACACGGTGAAGGGATGGCGGCGCGCGTGGCCGGCGATGTAGTCCCGCGCCTCGCCCGCCGAACGACGGCCCGCCTGGACCAGCGGCCAGTCGGATACGAGGCCGCGCACGATGAAGGGCCGGTCCGCGCCTTCGAGCAGTGCATCGAGCTTTCCCGCGTCCGCCGCCGCCAGCTCGGGCACGGCCGCGCGCGCGCGGGGGAAGCGGGGATCGGCCTCAGCCACGTAGCTTCCGCCGGTTCTTGCGCGCGATCAGCGCGCCGAGGTTGGCGAGCGACGCCAGCGCCATGAAGATCGGCATGAGATGCCCGCCCGTCTGCAGGTCGCCGAGCGCCGCGGCGTCCAGCGCGCGTAAGCGCTCCTCGTCGATCACATGAAACCCGACCAGCCGGTTGGTCGACCCGTCGTCCAGCGTGATGTCGAGCGTCAGCGGTTCGAGCAGGTCGTAACGGCGCAGCGCCGCGAAGAAGTCCGCGGAGCCGCGATAACCCTCGTCCAGCGCGCCGAGCCGTTCGGCGATCTGCTCAAGGTACGGCGTCGGCCGACCGTCCTCGTCGAACACCCGCACGCCCTCGGCCCCGCCAATGCGGGGGCTGGCCATGTCGACATGCACCTGTCTGGCGCCCGCATCGTCCACGCCGCCGATCAGGAAGGGTTGGACCTCCATCGCCAGCGGCCGGTGGCGCGCGTCCCATTGTCCGTCTTCCAAGAACAAGTTCTCGTCCGTCTCGAACCCGAACATGGCGAGCGCGGTGAAACCGTCGCGCTCCGCATTATGGCGAAACAGGATGGGGTATTCGTTCTGCACGTCGCGAAATTCGGCAGGCATGGCGAGGCAGCACATCAAGCCGTCGCCCAGCTCGGCCGCGCGGTCGGTGCGGACGCGCAAGGTCCGGTGCGCCTCGACGGTCAGGATGGCGTGGGCGGGCATGTCAGCCGATCCTGCGCGAGGGCAGGAGAGGGTGCGCGGCGCGCAGCGCGTCCAGGTAGGCGCGGTTGGTCGGCAGACCGGCGGCGAGCGTACGGGCGCGCTGCTCGACCTGCCGCAAGCTCTTCGCCACCGCGTCGCCGGTTCCCGTATCCACCGAGCCTCGGGCGGGCGCGGGGAAGCCCATCCCGTAGAGCACGTATTGGTAGCTCGCGGCCGGAAACACCTCGTCCGTCATGGGGAAGTCCGCGCGCGAGGGCGGCTGGTGCTTCCACAACCGAAGCAGCTCGGCCAAGCGCGGCGGGATGGTGGCTGGGTCGCGATGCGCCTGCCAATAGGGCTCGGCGCGCTGGCTGAGCAAGTAGTGGAGCTTCAGGAACTCGACGATGCGGTCCCAGCGATAGCGGAACAGGTCGTTGAAGCGCTGGGCGTGGATGTCCATGACCCCGCGCGTCGCGGGAAAGTTATCGAGCAGCGCGTCCAGCGACAGCTCGATCAGCACGATCGCCGATGCCTCCAGCGGCTCCAGGAATCCCGCCGACAGGCCGACGGCCAGGCAGTTGCGCTCCCAGAAGCGCTCGCGGTGCCCCGACCGGAAGGTCAGCCGGCGCGGCGACAGCGCGTCGAGATCGGCTTGCGGCGCGGTGCGGCCGAGATAGGCCCGGAGCGTCGCGGCCGCATCGTCGTCGTCCATGTAAGCGGACGCGTACACGCAGCCGACGCCGCGCCGGGTCGGCAGGCCGATGTCCCAGATCCAGCCCGCCGCATGCGCGGTGGCGTTCGTCTGCGACGCGATCGGCGCGTCGGGCGCGACGGGCAGCTGCACCGCGAGCGCACGGTCGTTGGGCAGCTCGCCGCTTCGGTCGATGAACGGCACCCCGAACCGCTCGCCGATCAGCAGCGAAGCGTGGCCGGTGCAGTCGATGAACAGGTCGCCCGCGACCGCGCCTCCGCTCCGCGTCCGGACGGCGACTATATCGCCGTCCTCGGCCAAGTCGACGCCGACGACGTGGTCGCGCAGGTGACGGACGCCGAGTTCGCCTATCGCGTGCGCGGCGAGCATCGCGGCGAACTTGCCCGCATCGAGATGGTAGGCGTAGTTGAGCGCCCCGGCATAGCCGGGCATCGCCCGCTGGCGCGGCGCCAGGTCGAGCGCGCAGGCGCGCGGCTGCGCGCTGACCAGATCGGCGAAGCGCGCGTCCCCGGCGTCCCGACATGCCGCGAGCAGGTGGCGCGGATCGCCCTCGACCGCCGTGGTGAAGGGGTGGAGGTAGCTGTCGTCCGGCTCGCCCGTGCGCCAGCCGTCGAAGCGCGACCCCTGCTTGAACGACGCGTCGCAGGCGAGAAGGAAGTCCGCCTCCGACAGGCCGATCCGCTCCAGCGTGCGCCGCATGGTCGGCCAGGTGCCTTCGCCCACCCCGATCGTCGGGATGTCGGGCGAATCGATCAGCGTGACCTGGAGCGGCACGGGCGCGGCCGGGTCGGCGCGCGCGGCGATGAGGCTCGCCGCGAGCCAGCCGGCGGTGCCCCCGCCGACGATCACGACCTTGGAAACCGCTTCGTCCACTGTTCGCGTTCCGTCCGTGATCACCGCCTCGTTACTGCCTTCCCGCCCGCCAAAGCGCCACCCCCCGCGTGGGGAGCGGCGCCCTTCACCAGTGACGCGATCCCCTTCGGTCACCTCCCTCCGAACGAAAAGCGCAGACCGCCCGAGTACCGTGCGAAACCGGGTTGCGAGAAGGTGACGAAATTGTCGGACCGCCGGTGCCCGCGCCGGCTCGCGCCGGTGAGATTGATCGCTTCGACGAATGCGGTGATGCCAGGTATGAACTCGTAGCTCGCGCTCGCGTCGACCTGGCCGTACGCCTCCACGTAAGTGGGATCGGGGTTGCCGCCGGCATAGAATTCGTCGCGCCAGTTGTACGC
>CAXTFF010000202.1:0-4201 GCA_964243325.1 uncultured Sphingomonas sp. | reverse complement strand
ACCTTGTTGACGCTGCCCGCCATATAAACTCCGTTAGAGGCCCAGCCCGACGGCGGCCCAATAGGTTACTCCGGCCATCACGTAGGCGATGGCGAACAGATAGCCAACCATGAAGGCGGGCCACCGCCACCCGTTCGTCTCCCGCCGGGCGACGGCGATCGTCGAGATGCATTGCGGGGCGAACACGAACCACATCAGGAAGGCGAGCGCGGTCGGCAGGCTCCAGCGGGCCTGGAGCTTCTCGCGGATCGTGCGCTGCCCGCCCTCGCCTTCGGGATCGTCGACGGCGTAGACGGTGCCGATCGCCGCCACCGCCACCTCGCGCGCAGCCATGGCGGGGATCAGCGCCAGCGCGATATCGCGGTTGAAGCCGATGGGGGCGACGATCACCTCCACGCCGTTCGCGATGCGGCCGGCGACCGAATGGTCGACGGGAGACACGGCGCTGCCCGGGGGCGGCTTGGGGTAGCTCAACAGCGCCCACAGCACGATCGTCGTCACCGCGATGATCGTGCCCGCGCGCTTCAGGAACACGGCCGCGCGGCTCCACAGCCCGATCGTCAGGTCGCGCGCGCGGGGCCACTGGTATTTGGGCATCTCGAGCATGAAGCCCGACGATGTCCCCTTGGTGACGGTGCGGCGCAGGACCAGCGCGGCGGCGAACGCGCCGACGATGCCGAACAGGTATAACGCGAACAGCACCAATCCCTGCAGTCCGACGAACGGGGCCACCTCGCGGTCGGGGATGAAGGCGGCGATGATGATCGCGTAGACGGGCAGCCGCGCCGAGCAGGTCATCAGCGGCGCGATCAGGATGGTGGTGAGCCGGTCCTGCTCGTCGTCGATCGTGCGCGTCGCCATGATGCCGGGCACCGCGCAGGCGAAGGAGGACAGGAGCGGGATGAAGGCGCGCCCCGACAACCCCGCGCGCGCCATGATCCGGTCCATCAGGAACGCCGCGCGCACCATGTAGCCCGAGGCTTCGAGCACCAGGATGAAGGCGAACAGGATCAGGATCTGCGGCAGGAACACGACCACCGCGCCGACCCCCGCCAGCAGGCCGTCGGTCAGGAGCGAGCGGAGGAAGCCCTCGCCCACCCCCCCGCGCACGGTATCGTCGGCCGTGGCGAGCACGCCCTCCAGCAACTCGATCGGCCACTGCGACCAAGCGAACACGGCCTGGAACATCAGGAACAGCAACGCGGCCAGGATGGCGGGGCCGGCGACCGGGTGGAGCGCGACGCCGTCGATCAGCTGCGCCCAGCGCCGGGCGGGCGTCTCGCTGACCACCGCCGCCGCGGCGAGCGCGCGGGCGCGCTTTTGCAGGACGCCCAGGGCTTCGGGTTCGGCGGCGGGACGGGGCTTGGCCTTCGCCGCGCCCGCGACCGCCTCGAGCAGGTCGGACAGCCCGCGCTTCCTGACCGCGACCGTCGGCAGCACGGGGACGCCGAGTTCGCGCGCGAGCGCCGCCGGGTCGAGCACCAGCCCGTCGCGCTCGGCCAGATCGACCATGTTGAGCGCGACCACGACGGGGAGCCCCAGCGCGATCACCTGGAGCGCGAAGCGCAGGTGGTTGTCGAGGTTGGCGGCGTCGAGCACCACGACGAGCGCATCGGGCCGCCGCTCGCCCGCCAGGCGGCCCATCACCATATCGCGCGTCACCGCCTCGTCGGGCGAGACGGGGTCGAGGCCGTAGGCGCCGGGCAGGTCGACGAGCTCGGCCGGGCGGCCGTCGGGGAGGGTGAGGCGGCCCGACTTCCGCTCCACGGTGACGCCGGGATAGTTGCCGACCTTCTGCCGCGCGCCGGTGAGCGCGTTGAACAGCGCGGTCTTGCCGGCGTTGGGATTGCCGACGAGCGCGATCAGCGGGGCGGGCGTCATGCCCTTGCGCGTGGTCGGGAGGTCAGGCCGCTTGCGGCGCGACGTGGATGGCGGCGGCGACCGCGCGGCGGATGGCGACGGTCATGCGCCCGATCCGGCAGGCGATCGGCCCGCCCCGCAACCCTGCGCGGTGAAGCACCTCGACGCCCACGCCCTCGTCGAAGCCGAGTTCGCGCAGGCGGCGCGCCTCGGGAGCCCTGAGCCGATCCCACTCGATCGCGGACACCGTCGCGCGCTGGAAGCGCGGCAGCGACTCGAGGCTCAGCGCCGGGACGATGCGGGCGGACATTTCCATATGCGAGTGATTATCACTTACCCGAGCGCCTGCAAAGTCCTTTTGCGAGCAATTCGCAAAAACTTGCCGCGCTCGCGCGGCCGGCATGACGCCAGCCGTGACCGACGGCGCGGCTTCGCCGCGACGCCGCACATTCACCGCTCCGGATACCGCAGCCGCCCGACGAAGCGCGACAGGCTGGGGCGGTACGGCGCGCCCTTGGCCATACCCGCCTTGAGCTTCTCGAAGCGGAGGATGCCGTCGATGCGGCGGTCCAGGAACGCGCGGGTGTCGGCGAAGCCTTCGCTGTCGTCGTTCAGGAACACGGCCACGGTCGCGCCGTACACGCCGAGCAGGATGGCGCGCTTGGTGTAATGGTTCAGGTCGGTCGCCGTGTCGCCCGCGCGCCGCCAGATCAGGTCCGCGGTGCGCCAGCCGAGCCGGGCGGCGCGCGCGACGTTGCCGGGCGTGGCGAGCACCGCCAGCGCGCGGCGGAGCGCCTCGCGATCGGGGGCGACCGCGTCCAGCCGCGCCTCCACGAGCAGGGCGATGCGCTCGCGGACCTTGGCGGCGGCGAGCCTGTCGGCGGGTACGGCCCGCGCCATGCGGGCGTCGATCGTCTGGAACCAGGCGTCGACCATGTCGACCGCGCCGTTCGGATAGGCGAGGCGGGCGACGTCGCGGTCGACTCCGGCTTCGTCGGCGGCCAGGTCGCGGGCCGCGTCGCCCCAGCCGTCGAAGCCTGCGTTGGCGGCGATAGGCGGGGCGAGCGCCAGGCGCAGTTCGTCGAGCGTCGCGTCGTTCAGGCTGGCGTCGGGCAGATCGGTCATGCCGGCTCCTTTACGACGTCGATATCGGTTTCCCGCTCGCCGCCCGCAACCGCCGGTCCGCGCCGCACCAAAACCAGGGCCGCCGCGACCAGCGCGATGCCCAGCAGGTCGGGGAGCCCAAGCTTCTCGCCGTAGACGATCCAGCCGACCGCGCCGGCGACGACCGGCTGCGTGAGCAGCGCGATGCCGATCACGAGCGGGGGGAGCTTGCCCAGCGCGTAGATCATCAGTCCCTGGCCCAGCACCTGGCTCGCCAGCGCCAGGCCGAGCAGCGGGGCCCAGTCGCCCGGCCATACCCGCTCGCCCAGGGCCCACGCGAACAGCAGCAGGGGAAGAACGCTGGCGAGCGTCGACAAGGCCAGCGCGGGCAGCGGGGCCATCGTGTCGCGCGCCCGCGCCATGCAGATGAAATACGCCGTGTAGAGGACGCCCGCGAGCAGGCAGAGCAGGTCGCCGGCCAGGTTCTTCGGGTCGAGCTGATAGCTGCGACCCATCAACAACGCCGCGCCCGCCGCCGCCAGCGCGAGCGCCGCCCCTTGCGTCCGCGTCGGCCACGCGCGGGCGAGGAGGAATCCGTAGACCGGAAAGATCAGCGTCGCGCAATTGCCGAACAGCGTCGCGTTGGCGAGCGTGGTGCGCAGGATGCCCAGGTGCCAGCTCGCCAGATCGGCCGCGAAGCACACGCCGCCGGCCGCCAGCATCCACCACAGCCCGCGCCCCAGCCGCACCGGACGCGCGCCCGTCCCCCACGCCAGCGCCGCCAGCAACGGCGCGGCCAGCGCGATCCGCCAGAAGCCCGACGCGACCGGCCCCGTATCGGCCAGCCTGACGAACCACGGCCCGAACGCCAGCGCGACGTTGGCGACCATCAGCGCGGCGAACGCCCCTGCGCTTGTCCGAGGTAAAGCGGTTCTTTGGGCGTCGGCCGGGTGCATGGCGCGCCATAGCCGCCTATGTCGCGGCGACACAGATCAAACGGAGCGTTTCATGCCCAGCCTGTTCGACCCTATCCGCTTGGGCGCGATCCACGCCCCCAACCGCATTCTCATGGCCCCGCTCACCCGCGGCCGCGCCACGCGCGAGGCCGTGCCGACGCCGGTGATGGCGCGGTATTACGCGCAGCGCGCGGGCGCGGGGCTGATCATCTCGGAGGCGACGGGGATCAGCCGCGAGGGGCTGGGCTGGCCCTACGCGCCGGGCCTGTGGACGGACGAGC
>CAXTFF010000201.1:0-4205 GCA_964243325.1 uncultured Sphingomonas sp. | reverse complement strand
AGCGGCCGGCGCGGGGCCCTGCCGCCCTCGAAATAGGCGTTCTCGGCTTCCAGGTAGCCAAGCACGTCCGCGTCCTCGACGTCGGGGTAGTTCGGGTCCTTCAGCCAGTGGTACGGGTCCTCCACGGTCGTGCCATGGACGGTGAAGCTGTGCGGACGGCGGTCCGCGACGGGGGGCTGGATGTCGGTCATCGCCGCCCCATAGCGGGCGGGTGACGCCCGGCGCTATCCCCGGCGCGCCTCGCGCGCGCGCATCCACCGCTGCAGCCCGGGCCGCACGCGCAGGAAGCGGAGGTACGCCGCCTCCAGCACCGGCAGCACGCCCGGCATCCGCGCCGCCAGCCCTAATGGCCGCATCGCCGGGATCGCGCGCCACATCGCCGCGAACGCCGCCGCGCCCGACCGCATGACCCCGCCCTCGCGCGCATGGAACCGCGCCAGCAGCTCGCCCCGGTCGATCGGGCAGACGCTCTCCCCATCGCCCAAGTCCACCCACTCGACCCGGCGGCCCCGGTCGAGCCGCCGCATCAGCGCGATCTCGCGGACGCATAACGGGCAGCCCCCGTCGTACCAGACCGTCACCTGTGCCATGGGGACCCAGATGGGGGCGACCGTCCGCCCGCGTAACCGGACACGGAGAACCAAATGCGCGTCGGTATCGTCGGGGCCGGAATGGCCGGGCTGTCCTGCGCCGACGCGCTGGCCGCGGCCGGCCACGCGCCGGTCCTGTTCGACAAGGGCCGCGGCCCCGGCGGCCGCATGTCCACCCGCCGCGTCGAGGTGGCCGGCCGCACCCTGACCTTCGACCACGGCGCGCAGTACATGACCGCGCGCGACCCCGGCTTCGTCGCGCAGGTCGAGGCGTGGGAGGCGCGGGGCGTCGCCGCCCGCTGGCCCGCCGCCGGTCCCGACGCCTGGGTGGGCGTCCCCGGCATGAGCGCCCCCGTCCGCGCGCTCGCCGCCGCGCACGACGTCCGCTGGACCACTCGGATCGACGCGCTCCGCCACGACGCGGACGGCTGGACGCTCCACGGGTCCAACGACGATCCGTTCGACGCGGTCGTCATCGCGCTCCCCGCCGAACAGGCCGCCGCGCTGCTCGCCCCTCGGCATCCGACCTTCGCCGCCACGGCGGCCGCCTCGCGCACGCTGCCCTGCTGGACGGTCATGGCCGCGTTTGCCGAACCGCTCGGCGACGCCCCCGACACGGTCAAGGACGCCGGGCCGATCGGCTGGGCCGCGCGCGACGGCGCCAAGCCCGGGCGCTCGGGGAAGGAGAGCTGGGTGATCCAGGCCGCCCCCGACTGGTCGCGGGAGCATCTGGAGGACACGCCCGAGGCGGTCGCCCCCGCGCTGCTCGCCCTGCTGGCCCGCCATCTCGGCATCGCGCGGCCCGAACCCGTCCACCTCCAGGCGCACCGTTGGCGCTACGCCCGCAGCCGCCCGCCAGCCGACGCCCCCGGGGCGCTCTGGGACGCGGACATGCGGCTGGGCGTCTGCGGCGACTGGCTCCTGGCCCCGCGCATCGAGGCGGCTTGGGCTTCGGGACGACGGCTCGCGACCTTCATCGCCGTTTGAGCGTTCCGCCCCCGACCCGATCCGACCGGAGCCCGTCCATGTCCTACATCCTCACCAACGCCCTCCCGATCCTGCTCGCCGGCCTCGTCGGCACCGCGCTGGTCGCGGCCCTCCGGCGCGGCCGCACCAGCCCCGCCGTCCTCCTCGCCGCCTTCGCGCTCCTGTCCTGGTTGGCGGCGATCCTGGCGGGCGCGCTGATCCTGGCTCCCGTCACCGCGGGCGTCTGGACGGTCGCGCTGGGCAGCGCCTTCATTATCTGGATCGGCTTCGTGCTGCCCACCGTCACGATCGGCCTCGTCGCCCGCGGCGTCGACTGGCCCCGCGCGCTGGCCGAGGCCGCCGTCTGGCTGGTCGTCATGCTGGCGCAAGCGGCCGTGCTCCGCGCGATCGGCGTCGTCGGTCCGGGCTGACGCCCCCTCTGTCCTACAAGCCCGCGTTCTGGCACGACCCGGGGACCGCCATGACGATCCCGCGCTCCGTCCCGATCCACCGCCCGCCACGGGTCGGCCCGGATCGGCGTTCACGCCTCAACTTCCCTCAACTTGTTCAGAATGGTTAACGTCGATGTCCGTGCATAGCGAACGCCTGAAGGCCCTCCGCGCCCGGCTCGCCGCGCGAGAACTGGACGGTTTCGTCGTGCCGCTGACCGACGAGCATATGAGCGAATATGTCGGCGGCTACGCCCAGCGGCTCGGCTGGCTGACCGGCTTCGGCGGGTCGGCCGGCACCGCCGTCGTGCTGGCGGATCGGGCGGCGATCTTCACCGACGGCCGCTACACGCTCCAGGTCCGCGAGCAGGTCGCGGCCGACGATTGGGACTATGTCGGGGTTCCCGGGTCGAGCGTCGCCGCCTGGCTCGGCGAACACGCGACGGCGGGCGGGCGCATCGGCTACGACCCGTGGGCGCACACCCGCGCCGACGTCCGCGCGCTGCAGGCCGCGCTCGCCCCCGCCGACGCGACGCTCGTAGCCGTCGAGGCGAACCCGGTCGACGCGATCTGGACCGACCGCCCCGCACCTTCCCCCGCGCTCCTGACCGTCCGGTCCGACGCGCTCGCCGGGCGGAGTTCGGCCGCCAAGCGCGCCGACATCGCCGACTGGCTCACCGCGCGCGGGGCGGACGCGGTGGTCGTGTCCGCGCTCGACTCGGTCGCATGGGCGTTCAACATCCGCGGGGCCGACGTCGACCACACCCCCGTCGCGCGCTCCTACGCCATCGTCCATGCCGACGGCACCGCCGACCTGTTCGTCGCCCCCGATAAGCTCGACGACGCCGTCCGCCGGCATCTGGGCAACGGGGTGCGCCTTCACGATTACGGCGATCTTGGCGTGACCTTGGTGACCTTTCGCGGCAAGCGCGTCGTCGCCGACCCCGAACGCGCGGTCGCCGCCATCGCCGACCGGCTGGAGGCGGGCGGCGCGACCGTGCTCCCGCTCCGCGATCCCGTGGTCCTCGCCAAGGCGCTCAAGAACGACGCGGAGATCGCCGGGCACCGCGCCGCCTCCGTCCGCGACGGCGCGGCGCTCACCCGCTTCCTGCGCTGGGTCGAGACCGAGTGCCCGCGCGGCGGCCAGACCGAGCTCTCCGCCGCCGCCAAGCTGCTCGAGTTCCGCCGGGCCACCGGCGCGCTGATCGACACCAGTTTCTCGACCATCTCCGCCACCGGCCCGCACGGCGCGATCCCGCACTACCATGTCACCGGGGACTCGGACGCCCCGATCGAACCGGGCCAGCTGTTCCTGATCGATTCGGGCGGCCAGTACGCCGACGGCACCACCGACGTCACCCGCGTCATGCCGATCGGCCCACCCACCGCCGAGATGCGCGACCGCTTCACCCGCGTGCTCAAGGGCCACATCGCGCTCGCCACCGCGACCTTTCCCGACGGCACGCTCGGCGGCCATCTCGACGCGTTCGCCAGACGACCGCTATGGGATGCCGGGCTCGACTACCCGCACGGCACCGGCCACGGCGTCGGCGCCTATCTGTCGGTCCACGAAGGCCCGCAGCGGATCGCCGCCCCCGACTATCCCGGCGGCGCGGCGATGGAGCCGCTCCGCGCCCGCATGATCCTCTCCAACGAGCCCGGCTATTACAAGGCGGGCGAATACGGCATCCGCATCGAGAACCTCGTCCTGGTCGAGCCCCGCGACATCCCCGGCGGCGACCGCCCGATGCTCGGCTTCGAGACGCTCACCCTCGCGCCCATCGAACGGACGCTGATCGACCCGGCGCTGATGACGGAAGGCGAGCGGTCCTGGCTCGACGCCTACCACGCGGGCGTCGCCGCGGCGATCGGCCCCGGACTGGACGACGGCGACCGCGCCTGGCTCCAGGCGAAATGCGCGCCGCTCGCCTGACCGCGGGCGGCTACCGCTCGCGCTCGGCAGGCGGCGCGGGGCGGTCGTCCGCCCGCTCGCGCGCCAGCGCCTTGCGCTTGAGCAGGTTGGCGCGGAGCTGCGCCGCCAGCCGCTCGGCCCTGTCGTCCTTCTCGCCCATGGCGGCGCTATCGGCCCCGGCGGTCGCCTTGACAATGCCCGCCCCGTCGGGTCTAGGCGCGCTTCGCCGTCAGGCAGTGCTGCCGTAGCTCAGTGGTAGAGCGCATCCTTGGTAAGGCTGAGGTCGTG
>CAXTFF010000200.1:2976-4210 GCA_964243325.1 uncultured Sphingomonas sp. | reverse complement strand
TCGACCCAGCAGCAATAGACGATCCGGACCGCGACGGGCCGCCCGATCGCGCCGTCGGCGATCAGCGCCGCCATCCGGCGGTGGGCGCGATGGTGCCGCTGGTCGAAGGCGGTGCCGTACAGGATGCCGGTGTCGGCCACCGCGCGCCCGATCGCTTCGGCGTCGGCCAGCGAATGGGCGAGCGGCTTTTCGCACAGCACGGGTATGCCCGCCTGCGCGGCGGCGCGGACGGGACCGAGATGGGCGTTGTTGGGGGTGGCGACATACAGCAGGTCCACCTCGCCGCTCGCCAGCATGACGCTCGTGTCGTCGAAGGCGAGGATGCCCGCCGACTCGGCGCTCGCCTGCGCGACCGGGGACAGGTCGGCGATCGCGGCGACGACGCCGCCTGCGGCCTCGATCGCGGGCGCCATGTAATCGCGCGCGACCCAGCCGAAGCCGGCGATGCCCCAGCGGGGTGGGCGCGTGTCGGTGTTCACGATCCCACCCTTTCTGCTTCCCCGGCGAAGGCCGGGGCCCAGCTGGGCGGGTCGGTACGCATACCGCGCCGCCGGACCGCGTCCCGCGGCGCGGCTGGGCCCCGGCCTTCGCTGGGGAGGCGCTCAGACACGGGTGCGGGCGCGCTCACCATCGGTCGGGCAACTGCACATACTCCCGGCGGCGCGCGGCGGCGAGCGTTTCGTCGGTCAGCGGCACGGACAAGGGTCCGGCGCTTACCGCCGGGTAGGTCGCGAGCGCGGCGTACTCGTCCCGGTAACGCTCACTCGGCCATTTCAGACGACCGTCGACATACAGGGGATTACGGGTCAGCGGCCGCTCCTCGTCGAAACCGAGGAAACCGAAATCCTGCCCCGGCGGAGTAGGTCGCGGCGTTCTGCGCCAGGCGAGCGACACCGCTTCCGCCGACGCCAGTTCGCGCGGCTGGCGAGGCGACAAGGACGCGCCGAACGCGCCGGCCCGCGTCAGATCCGCGTCGTCGAACAACGTGGAACCGGGAAACAGGGATGCGAGGGCCGCCGGCGCGAGCGCCGCACCCGCGCTGTGCGCCGCCACGCTCGCATTGTGCACATGTCCGAGCAGGACGCTCCTGGCCGGTCCCGCTGTCGCCATCAGCCGCGACGCGATGGCCGGCTTAGGCTCGAGGAAGTAGAAGGCGTCGTGACAGTAGACGAGGTCGTACTCGAACTCGAAAGGCCAGATGTCGGCGGCGTCGAAACAAGTCAGGGGCGTACCG
>CAXTFF010000200.1:0-2966 GCA_964243325.1 uncultured Sphingomonas sp. | reverse complement strand
CCGTCCGGTACGACGAAATGACGGGCCAGCCACAATTTGGAAAAGACGATATCGCCGCCGTGCGTGTAGGTTTCCGCCGTTGCCAGCGCCGCAATGTAATGGCCGATGCCGCATCCAAGTTCGAAGGCGGTCCCCTGGCCGGTCCAGTAGGCCTCGATCAACGCCAGCCCCGCGACGAAGGTCGGGTCGCTCCAGCGATGGGCGAAATACGTGCCGACTCGGCCGTAACCGAGGCGCTCCATCGCTTCGCGAAGCGTCACACCGTCCACTTCCCGAACCAGCGCCGCCAGCGCCTCGCGCGAGGGCGGCGGCTGGTTCCACCACGGGACGGCATCGGCCAGCAGTAGACTGAGCGCCCCGACGCGATCACCCCCGTCAAGCGCTGCGAGCGTGTTGACGACCAGCGTCTCGCGACCGACCCGCAGATAGGGGATATCGTCCACCACCGGCCAGCGTTCATCGCCCACGGCCAGCGAGTGCGGCGTATCAAGGCGAAGCGGCCTGCCGCTGATGGGGGAACGGTAAAAATAGGGGTTCACGCCAGCCCCACCTCGCCTAGGATGCGGTCGTGGAAGCCCTTGACCGGGCCGTCATGGACGAGGCCATAGGCGCCGAGCACGTCGTCCATCGTCACGGTCGCGGCGCGTAGATGCTGCTCGATCTCCAGCACGCGGTCGAGCACGTCGCCCACATGGAACGCACGGGCATGTGGTTCGACGTCGCCGCCGATCGGGGCGAGCGCGGTTCGGACCTCGACCGCGAGCGCCGGGGACAGCTCGGCCATCGCCGTCTCACGCGCGCGGTCGATCACGCCGTCCAGCGCGTCGCCGAGCAGCACCTCGCCGCTGAAGCCCGAGTCGGGCATGGCGGCGTTGTGGAAATGGTGCGCCATCGACGCGACGAACACGGGCACCGGGTCGGCGGCGTAGGTCGGCGCGGCGATCACCGCGTAGACCGCGACCATCAGGCAATGCTCGGCGTGGTTCTCGGGCGGCTGCAGCACGACGCGCGGCAGCCCGGGCGCGGTGACGCCCGCGCGCGGTTGGCGCGAGAGCCGACCGACGAAGTCCGGCACCGGGCCGGGTTCGGGCGCGCCCAGCGGCAACGCGACGCGCAGGCGGTCGGCGAGCGCGGGGTCGAGGCCGCCCGCAATCTGGTCGAAAGAGCGTCCGAGGACGGCCTCGGCCTCCCCCTCCAGCCCGAGCTCGCGCAGCTTCCAAAGGTCGAGGTCGCCCAGCCGTACGGCGGCGAGCGCGGCGGCCACGATCCGCTCGGTGACCTCGGACGCGGAAACGCCGGCGGCGAGCGCGGCCCAACCGTCGGCGAACAGGCGTTCGGCGATCGTGCCCGGCCGGTCGGCGGAGCGGATGCGCTTGAGGTCGCCCAGCTCGCGGAAAAGCGGCAGGAGCGCCGGGGTCATGCCTTCGATCCTCCCCTGGAAGGGGAGGTGGCGCGCCGTAGGCGTGACGGAGGGGTAGCTCTCCGCACACGCCGGCTCGGGTTCGTCGAGAGATACCCCTCCACCATGCTTCGCACGGTCCCCCTCCCCCTCCGGGGGAGGATTGAGCGGCCAGACCTCACGTTCCGCCCGACAACCAGTTGTCGAGGATCAGCTGCTGCTCGCCGAACGCGTGGATCGGCTCGCGCCCGCCCGCGGTCTGGGGCGACTTGAAGAAGACGCCGAGCTCCTCGCGCACCCCGCCTTCCCCGCGCGCCTGCGCCAGCCCCAGGCAGCGCGCGATCTCGATGGCGAGCGGGGCGGCCAGCACCGAGTCCTTGCACAGGAAGTTGAGCTTGAGCTGCATCTTCTGGCCCAGGAAGCCGGTCAGGTCGACATTGTCCCACGCCTCCTTGTCGTCGCCGCGCGGGCGGTAATAATGGATCATGATGATGTGGTCCTCGACCGGGTAGCCCAGGATCTGGTCGAGCACCTTCTTCTTGGTGTCGACCTTGGACGCGAGCGACTTGGGATCGTCGAGCGCCAGCCCGTCCGAGTTGCCCAGGATGTTGGTCGAGAACCAGCCGTCGACATGCAGCGCGCGGTCGCGCAGCGCCGGGGCGATCACCGTCTTCAGGAGCGTCTGGCCGGTCTTGCCGTCCTTGCCGGCGACGGGGACGTTCCGCCGTGCCGCCAGCTCGGCGAGCGGCGGGACGTCGGCGGCGGTCGACGGGGTGAAGTTGGCGTAGGGCGTCCCCGATTCGATCGCGGCGTAGGCGTAAAGCATCGCCGGGCTGATGGCGGGATCGTTCCGGTCGAGCGCGCGCTCGAACGCGTCGATGGAGGTCCAGGCGTCGGCGTCCGGGTCGATCCTGCGTTCGGTGGAGGCGAGGTTGAGCATCACCACGCGGTCGAGGTTCTTTTCCCGCCGGAAGCGCGACAGGTCGTCCTTGATGCGGTCCACGGCGGCGCGGTGGCCCGGCGCGGCGATCTTGTTGGCGCCGTCGATGTTGGCGCAGAAGTCGGTGGAGCCGACCGCGGGCCAGGGGCGCATGTCGCGCAGGGCCGACGCGCCGTTGGCCAATTCCTTTTCGCCGATCACGCCGTGACGGATGGCCGCGGTGCCGAGATCGTCGGGGCTCAGGTCCCAACCGTCGAACACCATGTCGCGGTAGGCGGCCATGCCGGGCGCCTGCCGGTCGGCGAGCGGCAGGCCCGACAGGTCGTTCGATCCGTTGCGGATCATCTCGATCCCCGCCGCCGCCGTGGTCGCGACCGCGCCGCCCATGCCGATCACGGCGACACCCAAACGTTCCGACATCCCATCCGTCCCCATTCACCCGCGCCGAGCGCGCGCCGCCCGATGCCGCCGCCCGCCGCGAGGCGGAACTACGGAATCGGCGATCGTTACCACAGATTACCTGGTGTCGGCCGGATCAGGCCGCCAGCGCCGTGGGTCCGGGCAGCCAGTCGGTCTGCACGGTGGCATAGCGATCGACGAAGCCGGTGAACGAGACCAGCCCGGCCT
>CAXTFF010000199.1:0-4247 GCA_964243325.1 uncultured Sphingomonas sp. | reverse complement strand
GTCTACGGCTTCTTCGGACGCTATTACCTGCCTGTTCCCGCCAACACCAACATCCGTTTGGCCGGCGCGGAACTCGACTATACGCGCTACAACGTGCTGAACGGGGTAGGCGACCGGGGACTGCCGATCGTCGGCGCTGCGCTGTTGTATGCCGGCGCATCGCCATGCCCCGATACCGGCATCCGCAACTGCGACATCACCGGCGACGGCACCGCCACGCCGACGGCCGCGACCGTGTCGCAGAATCTGAAGCCGCAGTCGGTGGACGAATACGTGCTCGGCATCGAACGCAACCTGGGCAGCGGGATCAGGGTCGGCGTGTTCGGCCAGTATCGCAAGCTCAACCAGTCGCTTGAGGACGTAGCGATCGACGCGGCGGTGAACCAGTTCTGCGTCGACAACAACATCGGCGGCCGAGGCGAGGCGGCGCGTACTGCCTGCTCGGCCATCTATAGCGGGTTCCACCAGTATGTGCTGACCAATCCGGGTGCGGCCGCCCGGATTCAGTTGTCCGACGTGCTGCCGGGCGAAACGGCGATCCGCACGATCGACTTCACCGCCGACCAGCTGGGCTATCCGAAGGCCAGGCGGACCTACAAGGCGGTCACCGTTACCTTCGACCGCGATTTCGACGGGGTGTGGAGCCTCAACGGATCGTACACCTGGTCGGAGAGCAAGGGGAACATCGAGGGCGGCGTCCGGTCGGACAACGGCCAGACCGACTCGGGGCTGACCCCCGCCTTCGACCAGCCGGGCCTGACCAACGGCGCCTATGGTTTCCTGCCGACGCACAACCGCCACAAGTTCAAGCTGTACGGTTCCTATGCGCCCACGGACTGGCTGACGATCGGCGCGAACTTCTCGGCGCAGTCACCGCGCAAGTTCGGCTGCATCGGGCGTATCCCGGACGCGATCGACCCGTTCGCCGCGCTGTACGGGGCGGAGGCATTCTATTGCAACGTGAACACGGACGGCTCCATCCGAACGACGCCGTTCGCGACGGGCGAGGTGGCGCCGGTGCGCCAGCTGACCCCGCGCGGGTCGGTGTTCGAGTCCGACTGGCAGACGGTCACCAACGTCACCGCCGCGATCAAGATCCCGACCGAGCTGTTCAACGCGACGTTCAGGGTCGACGTGTTCAACCTATTCAACGAGGACGCCGCCACCGACTACCGGGAGCAGGGGACGCAGAACAACGGCGCGCCGCGCGTCGATTACGCCACGCCGCTGGCCTATCAGCAGCCGCGTACCTTCCGCTTCCAGCTCGGCTTCGATTTCTAGGGCGATCCGACGCCGTGACGTGGGGAGCGGGCGCGAGTCCGCTTCCCTTTTCGCGTCTGCCGGGCAGGGAGCCGCAGGATCATGGCCGGGGTCGCCGCCTTCATCGCCGCGCTGAACCGGCGCGACCGCGCCGCCGCGGTGGCGGAGGCGAAACGGCTTCTCGCGGTCGACGCGGCCTTGGGACCGCAATGGCGGGCGGTGGCGCGCTTCGCCGCGCATGTCGCCGAATGGCCGGTGGCGATCGCGGCGATGCGCCGGGCCGTGGCGCACGATCCCGGCGACCTGGACGGCGTCCTCCAGCTCGCCGACATGCTCGCGAGCGCGGGGCGGCTCGCCGAGACGGTAGCGCTGATCGCGCCGCGCGCGCGGGCGAACCCGCGCGACGCCCGGCTGCGCCACCTGCTCGGCACGGCGCACGTCCAGCTCGGCGATACCGCGCTCGGCACGCACCACCTCGCCGCCGCCGCCGCGCTGGCACCCGCATCGGGGATGACGTGGCTGGCGCTGGCGAGCGCGCGGACGCGGGCGATCGGATCGCCGGAGGCCGACGCGTTGTTCGCGGCGGAGACGGCGCTGTCGCGAGCGGCCCCGGCGGCGCGCGCCGCTTGGCTATACGCGGTCGGCAAGGTCCGGGACGATGCGGGCGACCACGAACGCGCCTTTGCCGCCTTTGCGCAAGGGGCGGCGCTGGCCGCGCCGGAACGCGGTTTCGACGCACGGGCGGACCGCGCGTCGGCGCTGTCGCTGATCGGGGAACTGGACCGGGAATGGCTCGAGGCTGCGGCGCTGCCGGACGAGGGGTCGAGCGGGCCGATCTTCGTGACCGGACTGCCCAGGTCGGGGACCACATTGGTCGAGCAGATGCTGGCGAGCCATTCGGCGGTCGCGGGCGGCGGCGAGCTCAACCTGCTCGATCTCGCGACCGCGCCCGTCGGCGGCGTGGACGCGGGCGCGGTGAAGCGCCGGTTCGCCGACCTGCCCGACCCGGCGCGGGCGTGGGGCGGCGTCGCGCCCGCCTATCGCCACCTTCTGGCGCAGCGCTGGCCGGATGGCGGGCGGGCGGTGGACAAGAGCCTGAACACCAGCCGTTATGCCGGGGTGATCCGGCTGGCGATGCCGGACGTCCGGATCGTCTGGATGCGCCGCGATCCGCTCGACGACGCCTGGTCGTGTTTCCGCACCTTCTTCGCGCAGGGGCTCGGCTGGAGCTTCCGACTGGAGGACATCGCTGCGCACTTCGCGGCGGAGGACCTGCTGTTCGAGCATTGGCGCGATACATTCCGCGACCGGATGCTGGTCGTGCCCTATGCCGGGCTCGTCACCGACACGGACACGTGGCTGCCGCGGATCGCGGCGCATGTCGGGCTGCCGATGGAAGAGGCCATGTTCGACTTCCACCGGAGCAAACGCGCGGTCGCGACCGCCAGCGTCGCGCAGGTCCGCCGGCCCGTCTACCGGAGCGCGATCGGGTCGGCCGCGCCCTACGCCGCGCGGCTCGCGCCCTTCACCGCCGCCTACGCAGCCGCCCGGGCGGAGCTCGGCCTGTCGCCGTCAATCGACGCCTAGCGCGAGCCTGCCCTCGCCCTCGTCGACCCACACCGTCTGGCCGTCCTTGACCCCGCCCCGCAGGATCAGGTCGGCGAGCGGGTCCTGCAGGTGGCGCTGGACCGCGCGCTTGAGCGGCCTTGCCCCATACACCGGGTCGTAGCCGACGCGCCCCAGCCAGGCGCGCGCGGCGTCCGTCAGGTCGAGCGTCACCTTGCGGTCGGCGAGAAGCTTGCCGACGCGCGCCACCTGGATGTCGACGATGGGGGCCATGTGCGCCTGGCCCAGCCGGTGGAACAGGATCACCTCGTCCAGGCGGTTCAGGAACTCCGGCCGGAAATGCTTGCGGACGATCTCCATGACCTGCGGCTCCACCGTCTCGACGTCCTGGTCGTCGGCGAGCGCCGTCAGGTACTGCGAGCCCAGGTTGCTCGTCAGGATGATGAGCGTGTTGGTGAAGTCGACCGTGCGGCCCTGGCCGTCGGTCAGGCGGCCGTCGTCGAGCACCTGGAGGAGGATGTTGAACACGTCGCCGTGCGCCTTTTCGACCTCGTCGAACAGGATCACCTGGTACGGGCGGCGGCGGACGGCCTCCGTCAGGACGCCGCCCTCCTCGTAGCCGACATAGCCGGGAGGAGCGCCGATCAGGCGGGAGACGGCGTGCTTCTCCATGAACTCGGACATGTCGATGCGGACCATCGCGGCGGGATCGTCGAACAGGAACTCGGCCAGCGCCTTGGTCAGCTCGGTCTTGCCGACGCCGGTGGGGCCGAGGAACAGGAAGCTGCCCAGCGGGCGGTTGGGGTCCTGCAATCCCGCGCGCGCGCGGCGGACGGCGGTGGAGACCGCGTGGACCGCGTGCGCCTGACCGATCACGCGGCGGCCGATCGTCCCCTCCATGGCGAGCAGCTTGTCGCGCTCGCCCGCCAGCATCCGCTCGACGGGGACGCCCGTCCAGCGGCTGACGACGCCCGCGATATCGTCGGCGGTGACCTCTTCGCGCAGCATCGCGCCCTCGGTCGCGACGCTCGCGTCGGCCAGCTGGCGCTCGAGCCCGGGGATCGTGCCGTAGGAGAGCTCGCCCGCGCGCGCGAGGTCGCCGGTGCGCTGCGCCTGGTCGAGCGCGATGCGCGCGGCGTCGAGCTGTTCCTTGAGCTTGCTCTCCGCGCCGATCTTGTCCTTCTCGCCCTGCCAGCGCGTCGTGAGCGCGGCCGACCGCTCCTCCAGCCCGGCCAGGTCGCGCTCCAATGTCGCGAGCCGGTCGCGCGAGGCGTCGTCGGTCTCGCGGCGGAGCGCCTCGCGCTCGATCTTGCCCCGCAGGATGCGGCGGTCGAGCGCCTCGATCTCCTCGGGCTTGGATTCCACCTCCATGCGGATGCGGCTGGCGGCCTCGTCCATCAGGTCGATCGCCTTGTCGGGCA
>CAXTFF010000198.1:0-4293 GCA_964243325.1 uncultured Sphingomonas sp. | reverse complement strand
TTCGGCGCGAGCCTGGGCGTCTCGCGCGCCGTCTACGACGCCCCGCTCGAGCTGTTCGACCTCGATCCGCGCAAGGACTGGCGCGTCGTCGCCCGCGCCACGCTCGGCTACCGAAAGGTCCGCGTGCTCGGCTTCTCGCCGCAGCTGGTGTTCAACTACACGCGCATTAATTCATCGCTGCGCTTCTACGACACCAGCCGCGCCCGCTTCGAGTTCACGCTGGCGCGCTTCTTCTAAGGGGTGATCCTCATCCGGGTCCGCCAGTCCGTCACTCGGGATCGAGGACGGCCCCGGCGATCCTGCCGATCGCCGTGATCGGGTCGCGCCCTTGGCCGTACCCGTACTCCGCCGCCTCCGCCTTGCCGCAACGCCGCTCGCCCGCGAAGACGCCGCATCGTCCGCCCGGCGTGATCGCCGCCATCGCGCTCATGCCGCCGCGCCGGTCCGACAACGGCCTCTCGACCGGAAGCGGCAGCCGGTACCGGTCCGCACCGCGCGCGCAGACGACGACCTCGCTGTCGTCGCCCGCACCGCAACGCCGCGCGACGATCGTCATCGGCGCGGGCCGCGCCTCGGCGGCCCCGTGCCGGGCAAGGTCGAAGCCTCCCTCCGCCGTCGCGCCGATCTGGAGCATCAAGGCGAGAGCCGGGAACATGCGACCACCTCCTGCGGATATCCGTCGCGCGGCGGCGGAAGCCGCTGTCCTACAGACGCGTCCTTCCCTAGCGACCCGAAACGCTCTTTGACAATGTCCATCTCTTCCCCGCCGCCTCCGGCTCAGGCCGGCGTCGTGTCGACCGGCTTGCGCGCACTCCGAACGACCGCGTCCATCGCCGTCCTTGGTAGGACGGCACGGGCGGGTGCCGGTTCCCGTCCCGCCCGCCCACTCCGGAATCCGTTCGGGTTCATCCCCGGCGACGCACCGTTCTTGGCGTGACTTTAGTGACTTTCCGCTCCCGATCACTCCGCCGCGAGCGCGACGCCTTCGTCCACGTCCGGCCCGTCCTCCGCCGCGACGCCCTGCTCCAGCCGCGCCTCGTCGGCCGCCAGCCGGCCCGCATCCTCGTCGGTGATCCCGAACCGCGCCGCCACGTCGGGCGCGAAGCGGAGCAGGTCGGGGCGCAGCCGCAGGAGCGACAAGTCCTTGGACTTGCCCTCCATCATCACATCGAACTCCAACCCTTGCGCCATCCGCATGAACGTCGCGAACTCGAACGGGTTGGTGAAATCGGAATGGCCCGTCCAGATCGGCGGGCGCAGCACCGTCTTGATCCGCGCGGTCGCCTTGACCGGCGCTTTCAGCAGTTCGCCCTTCTTCGCCTTGGCCGTCCCCGCCTTGGCGGCCTCGCGCTGCTTGGGGGTGATCTTCTGCTTGATCTCGCGCATTTCGGTGCGCGGGGACGAGAAGTGGATCTTGGGGCGGCAACCCTCCGGCCAGCTCGCCACGAACCGCTCCAGCGCGACCCGCATGTCGAGCCGCTCGGGGTTCAGGCACCAATGATGCTGGTAGTCGAAGATCAGCCGGACGCCCGTGCGCTCCTGAATCCACAGCACGTCGCTGGCCGAGAAGCGGATGTCGTCGTTCTCCAGCACCAACCGGCGGCGGACGTGGTCGGGACAGGCCTCGTAGCCTGCGATCCAGCGCGCGCGGCTCGCCTCGCGGTCGTCGTACACGCCCCCGACATGGGTCACCATGACCGCCTCGTCGTCCAGCTCCATCCGGTCAAGCATCTCCGCCTGACTCGACAGGTCCCAAATCGACTTGCGCGTCAGCTCGGGGTCGGGCGAGTTGAGCAGGACGTACTGCGACGGGTGGAAGGACAGCCGGATGTCGTATTCGCGCGCCTTGGCCCCGAACGCGCGCAGCTCCGCGTCCGACTCCGCGATCATGCCGTGGAACTGCGGCATGTCGGGGTGCGTGGCGTACGGCGCTATGTCCGACGACAGCCGGTACATGTCGAGGTCGTTCTTGCGCAGATAGTCGAGCACCGGATGCAGGAGCTCGAGCGAGCATTTCAGGTGCGGGTTCTTCTGCCACCGGCGCGTGTCCTGCGTCTTCAGGTCGGGCCGCCCCATCACCTTGACGGGAAAGCCCAGGCGTAGCGGGCGCGTGCTGTCGGTCATGCGGGTACCTGCTGTTCGGGAAAGCCCAGACCGGACACGAACGCGTTCCAGTCGCCGTATCGGAGCGCGCCGCCGGTCGCCTGCTTGTGCCCAGACCCGTAGCGCGAGTCCGCCCCTGCCGGCCGGTGCTCGGCGAGGAAAGCGACCAGGTCGCGCCCCGTCGCCGAGCGCGCGGCGAAATGGACCCAGCCGTCGCGGTAGCCGGTGTTGGCGGCGAGCACGATCTTGTCCTTCAGCCGCCCGCGCCATTGCTGCGCGATCAACGGGTGGATCTGCTGGCCCGCATGGAAGCGGATCAGCGCCACGTCGCCCACCACGCGCGGGGCCACGCGCTTGGCGGCGTCCATCGCCTCGGCCACCTCCGCCTTGGCCGCGAGCAGCAGGTCGCGCTCGGGGCTCGGTTCCTTGCTGACGGCCTTGGGGCCGTTACCCCGCATCAGCAGCGCCAGCGCAGGCGACGCGTCGGCCGCGGCCGTCCGCCTGGGGGCGTTGACGAGCGAGGTCGCCATCTTCAGCGCGGTCTTGCCGTACCGTCCTTGCGCCTCGGCGAGTTCGGGAAACGCGTCCTCCGGTGCCATGTCGCCGATCAGCCCCATCGCGGCGAGCCAGCCCAGACCGTCCGGCGCGCCGAGCGCCCAATAGGCCAGCAGCGCCGACGTCGGCTCGGGCACGACGCCGTTGCCGCTGATCACGGTCGCCCCTTCGGGCGAGCCGGTCGGCACGTGATGGTCGATCACCACCGTCGGGCAGCCCGGCAGCACCGCCTCGCCCCGCGTGCCCAGATCGGCGACGATCAGCCCGCCGGGGTCGCGCGCGGCCAGTTCGGCGCGGAACTCCGGATCCCAGGGGCTCTCGCCCTTGCCCGTGATCCGCACATCGACGACGTGGCCCAGTTCGCGAAGCCCCCGCGCCAAGATCGCCGCCGCCGACAGTCCGTCCGCGTCGAAATGGCTGACCACCAGCACGGGCCGGTCGGGCGCGAAGCCCTCGACGGCCCGAGCGAACGCATCGCGCGTGGCGGAACGCGGGTCCGGGGTGTCGGAGAGGACGCCGATCGTGACGGGAATCATGTCGGGGCAAACGACCCGGCTCGCGGCTGCGTTCCAGTTGTTCTAGGACGGCGGCGTGAAAGGTGATCCATGATGCGCGGCCTGCTCCTTCTCCTCGCGGTGCTGTTCGCGGCGCCGGCGCGGGCGCAGCCGCGCGGGCCCATGGTGCTCGCCGCCGCCAGCCTCCAGGAGGTGCTGACCGACGCCGCCGACGCTTGGGCGAGGGGAGGCCACCCGCGCCCCGTCCTCTCCTTGGCGGCGTCCTCCGCGCTCGCCCGCCAAGTACGCGCGGGCGCGCCCGCCGACCTGTTCGTCTCCGCCGACGAGGGATGGATGGACGACCTCGCCCGCGCCGGCCTGCTCGCGCCGGGCACCCGCGCCGTATTGGCGGGCAATCGGCTGGTCGTCGTCGCCCCGCGCCCGAACCGCGTCCGGCTGACGATCCCCACGCTCGCCCGGACGCTCGCGGCGGGGCCGCTCGCCATGGCCGATCCCGGCGCCGTCCCCGCCGGTCGCTACGCCCGCGCCGCGCTCGAACGGCTGGGCGCTTGGGAAGCCGTGCGGGGCGGGGTGGTCCGGGCCGAGAACGTCCGCGCCGCGCTCGCGCTCGTGGAACGCGGGGCGGCGCCCCACGGCATCGTGTACGCCACCGATGCGCGCGCCTCGTCGCTGGTCCGGGTCGCGGGCGTGTTTCCCGCATGGAGCCACCCCGCGATCCGCTACCCGGTCGCGCGGCTCCGCGCGTCGCGCCATCCCGACGCCGAGGGCTTTCGCCGCTTCCTGCTGTCCCCTGGCGGCCAGGCGATCTTCGCGCGCCGCGGCTTCACCCGCCCGTGAGTCCATCGGCGTGATCTCGCCGGACGAATGGGCGATCGTGCGGCTGACGCTGCTGGTCGGCGGCGTCGCGGTCGCGGTCACGCTTCCGCTCGCCTTCGGGCTCGCGCTGCTCCTGGCCCGGTCGCGCGTGCCGGGCAAGCTGCTGCTCGACGCCGTCGTCCACCTGCCGCTCGTCGTGCCGCCCGTGGTCACCGGCTGGGTCCTGCTTCTCGCCTTCGCGCCCGCCGGCCCGATCGGACGACTGCTGCAGGACTGGTTCGGGACGAGCGTGCTGTTCCGCTGG
>CAXTFF010000197.1:0-4313 GCA_964243325.1 uncultured Sphingomonas sp. | reverse complement strand
CGGAGCCGCTTCCATGTACCAGACCCAAGCCGTCGACACCTACAAGCGCGATTGGCGGACCGCGGTCGCGGCGCTTCGCAGGCTGCTCGCCGACGGCGATGACACGACGCAGGTTTTCATCATCATGCGCGCGCTGAACGGCGCGGCGACGCCCAAGAACTACGAGCGGCTGCTGAGGACGCCGGATGGGGCGCGGCAGGCGTACGAGCGGGTCGAGCTGGCCGCCGACCTGTTCTCCGATCCCGCGTTCGTGGCGAGCTTCGAGCCCGGGACGGTGGGTGCGGCGTACCGGGACTGGCTGGCGGAGACGGGCTACTCGGCGCAAGGGCTGGCGGAGGTGTCGAACCTGGACGGGCTGGAGAAGCCGATCCCGCACCCTTACGCCTGGTTCGGGCGGCGGACGCGCGACGTGCACGACGTCTGGCACGTGCTGACCGGCTACAAGGCGGACGAGACGATGGGGGAGGCGGCGCTGGTGGCGTTCTCGTTCGCGCAGACGCGGGGCATGGGCTGGGCGCTGATCGGGGTCGGCGCGGCGCTCAAGAGCATCCGCGCGACCAGGGGCCGGCTGTTCGCCCGCGCGGTGTGGGAGGGGTACCGCCAGGGCAAGCGCGCGAAATGGCTGCTGGGCGAGGATTACGCCGCGCTGATGCACGAGCCGCTCGACGCCGCGCGCGAGCGGTTGCGGATCGGCGAGCCGGTCGCCTACCGGCGGGCGCAGCGCGAGCTGGGTCCGGCGCTCGCCTCCTACGCCAGCCGGCAGGAGGCGGCGCTCGCCTGACGGGTGCGCGCGCGCTAGGGCCGGGCGCGATGCTGTCGCGCCTGGTCCTGACCGACTTCCGTAACCACGGCGCGCTGACGCTGGTGGCCGGGCCGGGCTTCGTGGTGCTCACGGGCGAGAACGGGTCGGGCAAGACCAACGTGCTGGAGGCGGTGTCCCTGCTCGCGCCGGGCAAGGGGCTGCGGCGCGCCGACCTGTCGGACATGGCGCGCCACGGCGGGGCGGGCGGATTCGGGGTCGCCGCCACGCTCGCCTCCGACGCCGCCGATGCAGGTGGGCGGGTCGAGATCGCCACCGGCGCGCTCGGCTCGGCGCCCGAGCGGCGGGTGGTCCGGGTGCAGGCCGCCCCGGCGACCGCGGCGTCGTTGTCCGAATGGCTGACGGTCTTGTGGCTGACGCCCGCGACCGACCGGCTGTTCGTCGAGCCGGCGGGGGAGCGGCGGCGGTTCCTCGACCGGCTGACGCTGGCGCTGAGCCCTGCGCACGCCACCCACGCCGCGCGGTATGAGGCGGCGATGCGGGCGCGGGGCCGCCTGCTGGCCGAGGGGCTGGAGGGCGCGCGGCCCGACCCCGAATGGTTGTCCGCGCTGGAGGCGCAGATGGGCGAGCACGGCGCGGCGGTCGACGGCGCGCGGCGGGAGACGGTGGCGCTGCTGTCCGAGCGGCTCGCGGCCCAGGCGGCGGGGCCGTTCGCGCGGGCGGGGCTGGCGCTGGAGGGATGGAGCGGCGGGGCGGGCGACCTGCTCAGGCTGCTCCGCGATGGGCGGGGGCGCGACGCGGCGGCGGGGCGGGCGCTCTCGGGGCCGCACCGCGCCGACCTCCACGTCACGCACCTCGACAAGGACCGCGCGGCCGCGCTCGCCTCGACGGGGGAGCAGAAGGCGCTGCTGCTGGGGCTGGTGCTCGCCCACGGCGAGCTCGTCGCCGAGCGGACCGGGCGCGCGCCGGTGCTGCTGCTCGACGAGGTGGCCGCGCATCTCGATCCCGCCAGGCGGGCGGCGCTGTTCGAACGGCTGGCCGGGCGCGGGCAGGTGTGGATGACGGGAACCGAGCCCGCGCTGTTCGAGGCGGTGGGCGCGGACGCCACTCGGATCGCGCTCGGCTGAACGCGGGCTGTCGGGCGGGTTCGGCGGGCGTTCAAGCGGCGGCTCCTAGTCCGCGCCTTCGGGGCGGGACCGGACAGGAGTTAGTGACCCATGCGCATTCCCATCATCGTCGCCGGCTTGGCCGCGGCCACGCTGCCGGCGGTTTTCCTGGCTGCGGCGTCGCCCGCCTCGGCGCAGCGGATCGACTGGCGGCCGGGCGCGTACCGGCTGGCGGGCGTCGGCGTGCCCGACCTGTATCCCGAGCTGCGCGGCACCCCGCGGGGCCGTGCGTTCGTGATGCGCAACTTCGACGGCAACCGCGACGGGCGGGTCAACCGGCGCGAGGCGGACGCGGCCAACCGCGCCTTCGCAGGGCTGGCCGGGCCGCGCCGGGGCGGGTTCGACTGGGGCCGCGCGGCGCGCGCCGAGGCGGGCGAGGTGGTGCTGGTCCAGCCGGTCCGCGGGGGCGGCTGGGACCGGGGCGCGATGCGCCGCTACGGCTTTCGCGACAGCGCGGAGGGCGCGCGGCTGACGCTGCAGGAGGAGGTGCTGTTCGCCACCGACAGCGCGACGCTCCGCCCCGGGGCGCTCGTCCGGCTGGAGCCGCTGGCGGACTATCTGCGCGCGGAGTCGGGCGTCCGGGTGGCGATCGACGGCCACACCGACGCGCGCGCGTCCGATGTCCACAACCAGGACCTGTCCGAGCGCCGCGCGGCGGCCGTCCGCGACGCGCTGGAGGACATGGGCGTGACCCAGGCGCGGTTCCGGGTACGCGGGTACGGCGAGACGCGGCCCGTCGCCCCCAACACGACCGCGGCGGGCCTGCGCCAGAACCGCCGGGTCGAGGTGACGCTGCTCGGCCGCCGCGCGTCGGAGTTCGCGGGCGGTTGAGCGGGGCCGGGGGCCGGCGCGGGGGCGACGCTTCCCGCGCCGGTCGGGGCGGAAAGTCACTGAAGATCATGCCAAGAACGCCTGTTCGCCTGGGGTGGTCGCAGTCCCGCGAACCTGAACAAGTTGAGGGAAGTTGAGGCGTGAACGCGGTCTCCATGTCGGGCGCGACACGGCTTAGGTTGGATGCAGGTTTACACCGATTGGCACTGCGGCGCGAACGATCGGGTGGGATCGTTGCGATTTGTGCACGGATGTCAAAGAGCGAGGGGCTTGATCGCCCCGAGTCGCGGTGATCCTGGTATAGAGCGGGGACTGTAGGACAGCGGTTTCGGCCCGCGCCGCTCTGCGGAGTCAGGCCACCCAAGCATACTTTCGTCTTGGGCGGTGATCATGATCCAGGCTCATCGCATTTCGGGATCCGGCGACGGTTGCGACCAAGCGACGGCGTCACAGCCGGCTGATCGTGTCGCCAACCTAAGCGAGCGCGCCCTCGATCATGGCTCGCCCGTTTTCGTTCGGTCGTGCATCGGATTTTCGCATCATTGAAACGTGCGGATCGCTGCCATTTTCTAGGTGATGCAAAACTTGTGAATTTTGCAACACGAATGCAGAGAAGTAGTGGTTAGCCGACATTGATGTTCGGTAAGATTAAGCCTCTTTTTTCGCCGCACAGAAGTGCTGACCCTGTGCGCTTAGCCCGGCTGCGGTCACCACCTGCGTGCGAATGAGTTCAGAAGATGGGCGTTCAAGAGACTCAGTGTTGAAATCAGAAATCTGATCGACCCTCGATCCGCAGCTTTCAACGACAAGCGTTGATGGTTTAAGGTATAGCAAGCGCAACGGCTCGGATGCTGATCCCCGGAAAATCGTAGTCACCTCACCACCATTGCTGTATGACAATTCGACATCATTGGTATCTAAGCCACCACGATTGACTTCAAATGTTTGGCGGAACAGGCCCGATATGCCGTCGACCTTAATTACGCTCGTTCTAGTCGATCCACAGCCCGCCAGAAACGGCAGAACGATTAGCCATCCAAAGGTGCGCCGAATGCTAAAGCCTGTCATCATAAGTCACAGAGTGCGCGAGGAGCGGTAATGTCTGCAAGAGGACGCTTACAGCCCCTGACCTGATGCAAAACTTTTGATTTTCGCCTCGCGGTTGGCCGGATTTCAGCGAAAGCACTCGTTGGACAGGGCTGTATTAAGGGGTCTTCACGACAGGCTCCGGAAAAGCCTCATTGCCGATAAAGCCGAAATTTTCGAGATCACCGGCCGCTGCGGCATACATGACCACCGCGAGAATCTTTTCGTATCTTCGGGTAAAAGCCGTCGGATCGATCCCACGCGGAGGGTCGAACGATACGGCATCGCCTGAGACCCGCAGCACGCTACCTGCCATCAGTCCGCTATGTCGCTCGAGCGCCCGGGCATATGTGCGCAAATCAGCATAGCCTGAGCGCCGCGGAAACCTGTTGAGCAATCCAAATTTCGCGACGGCCGCTGTGGTATCGGCGATCATACGCGGGCCGTACAGTGTAACGGTGTGATTGTTA
>CAXTFF010000196.1:0-4347 GCA_964243325.1 uncultured Sphingomonas sp. | reverse complement strand
GGTGACGGGTTCGAGGCGGCGCGGGTTGCTGCCGATCCAGCCGGGGGAGCAGGCGATCAAAGCTACGGTGTGGATCGATTACGCGCTGGTCGATCGGTGAGGGGTCGGGTGCCTGCTCGGCGAGCGATCCCAGCCTTCGCTGGGATGACGGTTTACTGGCAGATGTTGTAGGAAGGAGCGCGGCGGCCGAACCGGGCTCTCAATCGGGAGGTCGAGTATCAACTCGACCTCCCGCCGGCCGGGTCGCGCCAATTTTTGGCTAAGCCGGGCTTAGCCTTGAAGCGTCTCCGGGATCATGCTCTCATCCGCGATCATCGCGTCCATCTGGCCGGAGGAATCCGTGCCGTCCGGCTGATGCGCCTTGGTTCCGGTGTCGTTCGCCGGAACGGCCTTGTTCCTAGGGGTGGAGCCGCGCAGCGAGAGGAGCGCGGCGGTGGCGACCGCGCCCGCGGCGACCAAGCCGCCCGCGATCAGGCCGCGTCGGCCGCCGACCGCACCGGTCGCCTTGCCTAACGTGTCGCGGACGCGGTCGGTGGGCGATTGCTGCTTGGGGGCGGCGCGTGTGGGCGCCGGCTTGGCCGGGCTTTTGGCGGCGGGCTTCTTGGCGGGCGTGGTCGCCGGGCGCGAGGCGCGCTTCGCTGCGGCGGGCTTGGGCGCGTCAGACTTGGGCGCGGCCTTGCGCGCTGCGCGGCGGCGCGGGACGGGGGTGCCGGCGTCGTTGGCGGGGGTGTCGTTCTCGTCGGCCATAGGTATTCTCCCTGATCGGTTCGGATGCGTAACGCGTCGGCCGCGGGACGGTTCACCCGCTTGGAGAGGGCGTCAGCGGAAGGGCGGCTCGGCGAAGGCGCGCAGCTTGCGGCTGTGGAGCTTGGCACCCTCGCGGCGAAGCTGCTCGCAGGCTTCGATGCCGATGCGCATGTGCTCGCTGATGGCGCGTTCGTAGAATCGGTTGGCTTGGCCCGGCAGCTTGAGCTCGCCGTGGAGCGGCTTGTCCGAAACGCAGAGCAGCGTGCCGTAGGGGACGCGGAAGCGGTAGCCCTGGGCGGCGATGGTGGCGGACTCCATGTCGATGCCGACGGCGCGGCTGAGCGAGAAGCGGAGCGCGGAGCGGGCGTAGCGGAGCTCCCAGTTGCGGTCGTCGGTGGTGACGACCGTGCCGGTGCGTAGGCGGCGCTTGAGTTCGTCGCCCGACTGGCCCGACACCGTCTCGGCCGCGCGGGCGAGCGCCTGCTGGACCTCGGCGATGGCGGGGACGGGAATCTCGGGCGGGAGCACGTCGTCGAGGATGTGGTCGTCGCGCAGGTAGGCGTGGGCGAGGACGTAGTCGCCGATCCGTTGGCTGGGGCGCAAGCCGCCGCAATGGCCGATCATCAACCACGCCTCCGGACGCATCACGGCCAGGTGGTCGCAGATCGTCTTGGCGTTGGACGGGCCGACGCCGATATTGACGAGCGTGATGCCGGTGCGGTCGGGGGCGACGAGGTGATAGGCGGGCATCTGGTGCCGCCGCCACGCGCTGTCGGTGACGAGGCGGTCGATGTCGGCCGCGTCGGTGATCTCGACGCCGCCGGCGCCCGACAGCATCGTGTACCGGCCTTCGGGGCCGAGCTGCGACGCGGCCCAGCGGACGAACTCGTCGACATAGCGGTGGTAGTTGGTGAACAGCACGAAGCGCTGCGTGTGCTCGGGCGGGGTGCCGGTGTAATGGCGCAGGCGGGCGAGCGAGAAGTCGGTGCGCAGGCCGTCGAACAGCGCGAGCGGGCGCGTGTCGCCCGCGATGTAGAGGCCGTCGGCGACCTCGTCGCCGATCTGGGCGAGCTCGGTCGCGGGGAACCAGCGGGCGAGCTCGGTGGCGGAGACGGCGTCGAGGCTGAGCGCGTGGCCGGGGTCGAGCACGTAGGGAAAGGGGATTTCCTGGCGGCCCGGCACGGCGGAGACGGTGACGTCGTAGTCCTCGATCAGCAAGGTGAGCTGTTCGGTCAGATAGTCGGCGAAGAGCGCGGGCTTGGTGACGGTGATGCCGTACATGCCGGGCGTGACGAGGCGGCCGAAGGAGCGCAGCGGGGTGGGGCGGTCGTCCTGGCCCGCATAGGTCAGCCGGATCTCGGGATACGCGAACGAACCGTCATGGCGCGCCTCGGGCGTCGGGGGCACGCCGTCGGTCAGGTAGCGGGTCAGCGCAGCCTGGAGGCGGTCCACGGAGCCGGTATAGAGGCGGTCGAGTTCGGCGACGATGTCGTGGGCGGTCATCGGCGGCGGTTAAGCCGCCGACGCCGGGCTGGCAAGGTCAGGCCATTTCGGCGAGGAGGTGGTCCGCCGAGCTGACGCGGAACTCGCCGGGAGCCTCGACATGGAGCTGTTCGACGACGCCATCGTTCACCAGCATCGCGTAGCGGCGGCTGCGCTTGCCCATGCCGAACTTCGATACGTCGGCGTCGAGGCCGAGCGCCCCGGCGAACTGGCCGTTGCCGTCGGCGAGCATGGTCACGCCGCCCGCATCGTTCTGCTTGCTCCAGGCGTCGAGGACGAAGGCGTCGTTGACGGCGGTGCAGGCGATCTCGTCGACGCCCTTGGCGCGGAGATCGTCGGCGCGGTTGAGGAAGGAGGGCAGGTGCTGCGCGGAGCAGGTCGGCGTGAACGCGCCGGGCACCGCGAATAGCGCGACGCGGCGGCCGGCGAAGTAGGCCTGGGCGTCGACGGCCTCGGGGCCGTTCGGGGTGACCTTGACGAGGCTGGCGGAGGGCAGGCGTTCACCGACGGCGATCATGGGCGGGGCTCCTTGTTGGTTCGCGGTCGCACTTGGCCAACGCGGGCCGCAATTCAAGCGCCACCATTCGCGACGGCACGCGTTGAGGGCGGCGATGATGGACACCCCGCGCTTCCTGGTCGGCCAGTTCCTGCTCGCGATGCCGGGCATCGGCGATCCCCGGTTCGAGCGGGCGGTGGTCGCCATGTGCGCGCATGACGAGGAGGGCGCGGTCGGGATCGGGCTGGGGCGGGTGATCGACGGGCTGGGGTTCCATGCGCTGCTGGAGCAGCTGGAGATCGAGCCAGGCGACGCGCCGGACGCGCCGGTGCATCTGGGCGGGCCGGTGGAGCGGCGACGGGGGTTCGTGCTGCATTCGAGCGACTGGGGCGGGCAGGACACGCTGGACGTGGCCGGGCGGTGGGCCATGTCGGGAACGGTGGACGTCCTGCGGGCGATCGCGGAGGGGCGGGGCCCCAAGCGCTGGGTGATCGCGCTGGGCTATGCGGGCTGGGGCGCGGGGCAGCTGGAGGGCGAGCTGGGACGGCCGGGGTGGCTGAACGTCGAGGGCGCGACCGACCTGATCTATGCGACCCCGGCGGCGCGGCGCTGGGAGGCGGGACTGTCGGCCGCGGGGGTGGACCCGCGGCTGCTGGTGGGCGGGGCGGGGCGGGCCTGAACCAGAAGAACCTGACCTATGCGACGGGTCGTTCCAGCTTGTTGGAAAACATATAAAGAAATCTTTATATTTGCTCCAAATGACCATGGCCGCTATGGGCGACCCATGCCGATCGACCCGAGCGTCTTGGTCGGCCCCATGACATCCGGAGATTTCGACGTGGCAACCGCATTCAAGGCCGAGGCCCACGACTATGCCGTCAAGGACATCTCGCTCGCCGAGTTCGGGCGCGCGGAGATCCGCATCGCCGAGACGGAGATGCCCGGGTTGATGGCGTTGCGCCGCGAGTTCGGTCAGTCCAAGCCGCTGACCGGCGCGCGCATCGTCGGATCGCTGCACATGACGATCCAGACCGCCGTGCTGATCGAGACGCTGACGGCGCTGGGCGCGGAGTGCCGTTGGGCGACGTGCAACATCTTCTCCACGCAGGACCACGCCGCCGCCGCGATCGCCGCGACGGGCGTGCCGGTGTTCGCCATCAAGGGCGAGAGCCTGGCGGATTACTGGGATTATGTCGGCGACATCTTCGACTGGGGCGCGGGCACGACCGGGCGGACCGCCAACATCATCCTGGACGACGGCGGCGACGCGACGATGTTCGCGCTGTGGGGCGCCAAGCTGGAGCGCGGCGAGAGCTTCGCCGAGCCCGAGAACGACGAGGAGGTCGAGTTCCAGCGGGCGCTCAAGGCGTTCGTCGCCAAGCATCCCGGCTACCTGACCGAGACGGTCCGGACGCTGAAGGGCGTGTCGGAGGAGACGACCACGGGCGTCCACCGCCTGTACGAGATCGCCAAGCGCGGCGAGCTGCCGTTCCCGGCGATCAACGTCAACGACAGCGTGACCAAGTCGAAGTTCGACAACCTGTACGGCTGCAAGGAATCGCTGGTCGACGCGATCCGTCGCGCCACCGACGTGATGCTCG